>DASTET010000398.1:0-5989 GCA_035709445.1 Blastocatellia bacterium
GTCGCTGAAGGCAAGCCCCCATGGCTCTTCGATCCCTATCATTCCGCTGTCTTTCACTCTCAGCCTGCCGTAACCGTTCGGCCCGGCGTCATCGAGAAAGAAGAACCCGGCAGGCGCGGCCCCGCGCGAGCCGTCCTTTACCGGCTCGTTGAAATAGGCGCTCACAACTATCGCGGCGTGTATGTCGAGATGCTTGCCGATGTTCTTGTTCTCTGCGATGAGCCTGTCGCCGAGCAGGTCCTTAGGCCCGTAGCCCGATTTGAATAACAGGACGGGCGTTCCCACTACGCCGCCGCTCAGGATGATCCTGGATGCGCGTAGCTCGACCGCTTTACCGGCCTGTTGAAACTGCACGCCCGTCGCTACCGGCCTTGCGCCCTTCTTCTCTATCACTACTCGCTCGACCGCCGCATTCGGGATGATCTCGACGCCGAGCCTCTCGGCAACGGGGATGTAGGTCGTGAGCGCATTCATCTTGGAATCGTAACGACAGAAGTACCCGCCCTCGCAAAACCCGCAATAGAGGCAGTTGCGCCGCGCCACCTGCGCCTTGTCGACAGCGCGTCCGAGCGCGCGCGCGGCGTCGCGGAACATCAGGTTTCCTTTCGTCAGCACCTCGTCCGGCTCGGTGTGGATGTTGTACATCCGGCTCACCTCTGCCGCCGCCTCGCGACAGGCCTGCTCGGTCCAGTCGGTGCCTTCGGCGGTCCAGTGCTTGTAGTCGACGTCATAGGGCAGGTAGACGCTCGCGCCGTAATGCATCGTGCTTCCGCCCACCATCTTGACCATCCCCCACGGCCACATCCGGTCGGATGCATCGTCGCTGAAGACGTTCGTGATCAACTGACGCCTGAGCGGTATGCCGATACCCGGCCTCGGATCTCCTTTCCAGTAGGGTCCGGCTTCGAGCATCGCCACGCGCAGCCGCTCGCCGTTTTCGGGATTGATCCCCTTCTCTGCGATACGCGCAGCCAGAATACTCCCGCCCACTCCTGACCCGACGATTATTACGTCATAGCTCTTATGAGACTGCATGTAGATTTCCTCGGCTCAATCATCTGCGCCGCCGGAGCCTTCTATTCATCGCGCGGCGGGCCTCTTCTTCCTCCCAGGTCATAGGCCCCTTGAACCCCGACACGTCCCACCCCGTCACTATTCGCCTTGTGTTCGGGTTTGTGATCTGGTGCCTGTCGCCGGGTTTCAGGATGGGCACGCCCGACTTATCACGCGGTATTATGTTCTCGGGGAAATTCTGATAGAAGACCGTGAAGACCCGCGTTCGAGTCTGGCGATAGACCCTCTGCAAAGTTCTGAGCCGCGTCTTATCAATAAACTTGCTTCCATCGATAATCAACCGCAGGTAATCGGCGCGCTGCGATTCGGTCAGGTGAAGAAAATCCCTTCCGGCAAAAAAGACGGCGCTCTCTTTGTTGAATGCATCAAGATCGGCGTCGGCGATACGGTCGAGCCCTTTCATCACCTCTTCGGTGATCTTATAACGCTCGAGGCTTCTGTAGCCGGGGTCGCCGGGGTCGGTCGGTATCAGCGTGTCGCCGAGCGCGGCGAAGATCGCGTGCCGGTCTAAAGCGGCGGGCTGAAGTGTGTCCTCTTTGAACCCCAGGGCCGGTGCCGCTGCGGTGAGCGCCACCGACCCTCCCCCTGTTCGTATAAGGAATTCTCTGCGCGAAACTTTCCTTTTCTTCATAAGCCGGCTTCCTCAGATGAAAACGAATGGATGAATAAGCATCCGTGTTCATCTGTGTTTATCTGTGGTTTCATCCCTCTGCTTTCTAAAGGTCACGGGTCAGCTCAAGCAGTTTCTGGTAAGAGAGCGCGGTCCAGGTCTCGACAGAAGCCGCCATGCCGGACGACAGGATTGCGGCGGCCATCCTGAACGCCGTCTCCTCGCTGTCGGCCTCCACTATGTCCATGAAATCGTACGGGCCGAGCAGCGCCAGGTGGGCCGTCACGTTTACACCGGGGCAGGCTTCTTTGTACTTCTTGCCGACCGACTTGCCTATCTCTTCCATCGCGCTGAAATTCCTGGCAAGCTCCGGGGACATCTTGATGAGCATAACGTATGTTGGCATCTACTCTCTCCTTTCGATGAAAACGGGCGAAGCGCACGGATTATTCGTTGAATACATCGATCACAACTTCATCTTCGACATACTGCTTGTACTGCTCATGAAGCCGCTTGCTCTGAGGGCTGTTGGCGTAGAACGTCTTCGCTTCTTTGCTGACAAAATCGATTGAGATTCCGTACTTGTATTTCGTCCAGTCGCTGGTCTGCGGGCCTACGACTATGTTGGTCGCGCCCTTTATCGTGGGCAGAGTAGCCCTCGTGTCGGCGAGTATTTTATCTATGGTCTCTTGAGGCACGTCGGGCTTGAAGTTGAACGCGACCGTATGCCTCAATATGCTTTTGGGCGCGCGAAGCGGCGCGGTTTGTCTCGCAGCCACGAGCGTGAATAAGAGCAGCGTGGCCGAAATGCCGACGATCAATCTCTTCATCTCTTTTCCCTCATGAGTTCAATAATCTCTTCGCCTCTTGCTCTACTATGGTCTGGTCGAAGAACTGCGGGTTCATCCCGCCAAGAAACGAGACCGGGTTGCCGAAAACGAAATCATGAAAATCGGACTCGCTTATGATCTCCTTCTCGACCATCTCGTAAGCCTCCTCGACCACTTCGGCCATGTCCGGAACGTCCCAGTGCGAGATGTCGGAGCTGAAGATCGCCTTCAGCCTTGCGCCGAAAGGATTGACCTTCGTGTTGAATGCCCACGCGTTTATGGGATCGTCGGCCTCGCAGCCGAAGTAGAAGTTGTCGACAAAGAGGTCTCGAATCTCTTCAGCCTTTTCGATCTCGCAGGCTGCCCACTCGTCTATCACGTCAGGCGGGTCGCCCGGTTCTATCACGCCTGCGCCCGCGCCGAGTCCGAGCGGGTCTTTGCCCAGCTTGTCGATCTTGCTCGCCAGACTTCCGCCATACCGCCTGTACAAATCGAACAACAGCTCGCGGTCGAGACGCGCCGGGTTATAATTCTCAACCGCCTTCGCATTGCGCTTCTCCCAATGGCCTATAAGGTCCGAGTAGAGGGTGCAGGCCCAGCCCACTCCCCCTTCGAGAAAGCCGAACTTCAAACCGGGGAACCGCCTCGTCACGCCGCCCAGAAACAGCGATTTGCACACGGCCTCGCCGCCTGCGGCGAAGTTGCCGATGTGGTTGTGGACATAAGTCGATATCGAATTGTGGCTCCCCCATCCGGTAGCGCCCGTGTGAAAGCACGGCGCGACCTTCAGCTCTACACACTTCGCCCACACCGGGTCGTAATCGTACTCGCTGTCGAGACCGTACGTGTCGAGCCAGAAGGCCCAGCGCGCAGCCTGCGGCGCTTCGCGAATGACGGCAGGGATCGGGCGGCGAACATAGCTCTGCATGAAGAGCACTTTCAAACCCAGCGCGTTTACGGCGTATTCGATCTCTTCTATGGCTTCGCCGGGCGTGTTCATAGGGATGATTGCGGCCGCGGTTATCCGGTCGGTGTATTCCCTGTACAGCTCAGCATAATAAGTGTTATAGCCTCGGCAGACGGCTCGGCGCACCTCTTCATCTTTGGGGTAGGTGGCCGTCATTCCGACCGAAGGAAAGAGAATCGTGAAATCGATCCCGAACTCATCCAGGCGCTCGTAAAGCAAACGAGGCAGCGTTGCCGTCGCCCGGTCGAGCGTGTTCTTTGCAGGCGCGCCCCACCACGGGGAACGCGCCACCCTCTTGTAGCGCCGTTCTTCGGGCGACAGGTAGTCCCAACCGAACAGCCTGCTCACGGATATCGCCGACACGTACTCGTCGACGATTCTCGGCCCGCCTACCTCTTTGATGCAGTCGAGCACGTCGGGCTCAAACTCGATCATGTGCCCGTCGCAGTCGATTATGGGATGGCCCGCGCGTGCGCGAACGTCAGCGGATTTCCGAATCGCGGTCTTCTCCATGATCTCTTCTACTCCTGCCAGCGGATCTTCTTAAAGTAGTTCCTGCGCCGTTCCTCTTCCTCCCACGTAAGCGGGCCTGCATACCCGGCAAGGTCCCAGCCGGTGAAGATCTCCCCGGTGCTCGGGTTTGTGATCTGGTGCGTGTCGCCGGGCCTGAGCATAGGGACGCGGTTCGCGTCGCGCGGCCAGCTATTCTGGGGGAAGTTCTGGTAGTAGACGGTGAAGACTGCTTCGCGCGTGGTATCGTAGACTGCCTTCAGCTTCGCCTGTAGCCCCTCCTCTTTGAAGCTGCCCTCTTTGAGGATCAGGTTAAAATAGCTCGTGCGGTCGCGCTCGGATAGCTCGATGAATTTTTTCTTCAGCGGCCCGACGCTCGATCTGTTGAAAAGGTCTAAATCGTCATCGCTCATCTCTTCCATCCAGCGGTCTACCACTCCGGTGATGCCGTACCACTCCAGGTCCCTGTACCCGGGGTCGCCCGGCGCTGAAGGGATCAGCGTATCGCCGATGGCAAAGAGTATCTCGCGACGATTGGCCGCGGGCTCAGAGCGTCTCTCTGTTTGGTGCTGCGGGGCTGGCGCCTGATCACCGCCGGGCGATTCCGCGCTCACGGCGGGGCTGTGATCCTCTGCCGGTTTCAGAGCAGCGATTCCGGTTACGGTGACAGTGCCTGCGCTCGCGCTGCTCTTGATGAAGTCTCTGCGTGAGACGCCCTTCTTGCGTTTCTTCTCTTTTCCGTTTTGCTTTCGCATCTCGACTCCCGGAAATCAACTCAGAGTTAATTGAGGCTTCAGCCATCGCACGATCAATGGCTGAAGCGTCTCATCGATGTCGAAGACCTGATAGCCTATTGCGGCCCCTTCGTATTCGAGCAGATGGCTCCCGCGATTGCGGGTCATACGATAGAATCCGCGAAAGGCTTCGGCTATCTGCGGCAGCCCCTGGCTCGATATGAAGAGGATTGGGAAACGCGCGCTTTCAACATCCGCCTGATCGGGCATGCCGCCGAGCATGACAAACGATTTGATCCTGTCATCCTTGATGGCCGCCTTCAACCCGTACTTCACACCGATAGATGTCGCCACGATTGCCAGCCTGTCGGGGTCTACACGGTTTTGACCGGCGAGATAGTCGGCTGCCGCTCGCGCGTCGAGATATGCGCGGTCCCGCTCCTCCTGCGGCAGGCTGAAGTAAGTCCCCCGGTCAATGCTTCTGCCCCTGCCGCGAAAATCGAAATTGAGGACCGCGATCCCTGCCGCCGAAAGCATCTGCTCCAGGCGGTCGAAGACATAGCGGTCGGTCAGGTAAGAGTGAAGCAGTATCACGCCGGGCGACCGCTGCCCCTCATCGTTTCGGGGAACGCGAAGGCTCCCGTAAAGCGTCCACCCGTCCTCGCTTTGAAACGTCACCTCGCGCCGCTCGGGCGCGGCCTGAAATCGCGAGGTGACCCACTCGGCGACTATCGATTCGAGCGACCTTTCGTTCGGAAACCTGTTCGCCCACATGATAAACATCGAGTTGCCTACGCCGATATCTCGAAAAAGCATAAGGTCGCTCGCAGGGTCCTGCGACTTTGCATAGACCCCGGCCATATCGACGACCGATGCCTTGTCTTCTTTGCTGGCGACGCAGAGCAGCGAAAGGTCCGCCCGGCTCGCCACAAGGTCTCTTGTCGCCTCGCTCACCCTGCCCGACAGCAGAACAACGCCGCATACCCTTTCATCCGCCAAACCGGCCACCAGAGCCGCTTCCGCGCTGGCGCCTTCGGCGACGACCGCGATCCGCGCAGCCTCTATTTGTTGCTGGCGGCTCAGAAAATCTATCGCCCCGCTCACATCGTAAGCCATGCGCGCCCGGTCCGAGGCGGTGAAGCGCCGGTGCTCACGCGGCGCGCTCGACGCGCCCCGCCCTCGTATGTCTATCCTGAGCGTGGCAGTGCGACCGAGTGCCGACCTCAAGCTCTCTTTCGCCTGCTGGTTTCGACCGACAAGGTGA
>DASTET010000399.1:0-4024 GCA_035709445.1 Blastocatellia bacterium
GCGTGTTGCAGCGTTTGCAGGTGCCGAGCCGGTTGATCGTTTTTCCCGATGAGAACCACTGGATACTCAAAGGCGAAAACAGCCGGTTCTTCTATAGGGAAGTTCATGCATGGCTGAAGAAGTACATAGGCGATTCCGAAAGCGCAAACAGCGCAAGATGATCTGTAATCGTTATGAGCCACAGAGGAATAATCTTTCCTCTGTGACCCTGCGGTGTCCTCTGTGGTTATTTTGACTCTTGTGAGAGGAGTAGCTCTATGAAATCGCGTGGCATTATCTCCAGGAAGATGTTTGCAGGCTTGGCGCTTCTCGTCCTTTTCGGTCTGGCGTCGCAGACGTTCGCTCAAGAGCAGTTTGATGTAAAAGCGCACTACACCAAGTCCGAGCACCAGATTACCATGCGGGACGGCGTAAAGCTTTTTACATCGGTTTATGTGCCGAAGGATACTTCGCAGAAATACCCCATCATGCTTATGCGCACTCCCTACAGCGTAGCGCCGTACGGGCCGGATGAATACCGCACATCGCTCGGCCCGTCGGACCTGTTTATGAAAGAGGGCTTTATATTCGTCTACCAGGACGTGCGGGGCAGGATGATGTCGGAAGGCGATTTCAAATGGATGACGCCGTACAAGCCTAAGAAATCCGGCCCGAAAGATGTCGACGAATCGACGGATACGTATGACACAATCGAATGGCTGATAAAGAACATCCCGAACCATAACGGTCGGGTCGGAATGTGGGGTATATCGTTTCCCGGCCACTACACAGCGCAGGGAATAATACAGGCGCATCCGGCGCTGAAGGCGGCGTCTCCGCAAGCGCCGATGGCCGACAACTTTCTCGGCGACGATATGCACCATAACGGCGCGTTCTTCCTGCCTCACGCTTTCAATTTCATCTCCACTTTTGGACGGCCGCGCTCGGGACTGACGACGACTTTCCCGCCCCGGTTCAATCATGGCACGCCGGACGGCTACAAGTTCTTTCTTGAGATGGGGCCGCTTTCGAACGCGAACAAGAAATACTTGAAGAACGAGATACCGATCTGGAACGAGTGGATGGAGCACGGTAATTATGACAGCTACTGGCAGGCCCAGAACGTGCCTCAGCATCTCAAGCGCGTCACGCCTGCCGTAATGACTGTGGGCGGATGGTTCGATGCCGAAGACCTTTACGGCCCGCTCAAGATTTATGAGGCGATAGAGAAGTGGAACCCCAAGACCTACAACATCCTCGTCATGGGGCCGTGGCCGCACGGCGGATGGGCGAGGGGCGATGGCGACGCGCTCGGCAATATACGCTTCGGAGCCAAGACCTCTTTCTTCTATCGTGAGAATATAGAGCTGCCGTTCTTTAATTACTTTCTGAAGGACAAAGGCGAATTGAAGCTGCCGGAAGCATACGTCTTCGAGACGGGCGCGAACGAGTGGAGGACTTACGATCAATGGCCGCCAAAGAACGTAGCGGTTCGAAGCCTCTATTTCAACTCGCAGGGCAAGCTCAGGTTCGACCCGCCTAAACCCGGTCCCGGAGGCTCCTTTGATGAATACATAAGCGACCCGAACAAGCCTGTGCCCTATATAAACAACATCGCGATAGGGATGACCCGCGAGTACATGGTGCACGACCAGCGGTTCGCGGCCACGCGCCAGGACGTGATCGTCTATCAGACCGATGTGCTCACGGAAGACGTGACCATTGCAGGGCCTGTAACCGTGAGCTTGCAGGTATCGACGACGGGCACCGACTCTGACTTCGTGGTAAAGCTGATAGATGTGTTCCCGGACGATACGCCGGACAATACGCCGAACCCGGCGGAGATAAGGATGGGCGGGTTTCAGATGCTTGTGCGCGGCGAGCCGTTCCGGGCCAAGTTCCGTAACAGCTTTTCAAAGCCTGAGCCGATGACGCCGGGCAGGGTGACGAAGATCGAATTCGATATGCCCGACGCATATCACACTTTCAGGAAAGGCCATCGCATCATGGTGCAGGTCCAGAGCAGCTGGTTCCCGCTCGTAGATCGCAACCCTCAGAAGTTCGTCGACATCTACAAAGCGACCGAGGCCGATTTTCAGAAAGCGACTCAGCGGATATACCGCTCGCCGGTGCATAGCTCGCACTTGAGGCTGAGGGTTTTGCGCGCAGTGCCCGCGCAGGCGCTATCGAAGAATTGAAGATGTTATGCAAATGATCTCACCGCAGGGACAGTCATGTTCCATTCTCCGGAAAATGGAGAATGGGAGTAGCTACACAGCCCGATTTATCGGGCTTTCTCGAAGAGCAAATAGGCCAGTCCTTTTAGGACTGGTTATCTATGGCAGATTCATCCAGAGGGCGCTTTAGCGTCCTTCTACCGGAGGCTTTAGCCAGTGGGCTAAAGCCTGATTGAGGTAAGCGCGCTAAGAGCGCGCTGAGGATAACTGGCTAATCTGCAACCAGCGCTAAAAGCGCTGGCCTATTTGCCTTCGGCAAGCCGCCTCAAGGCGGCTGAGTAGTTACAAATAATAATGATTCTCTCTCCGGTTACACCTATCTGCTCATTTATGAGAGGGAGGCTTATGCGCATTAAATCGATTCTTGCTCTCTTGCTGGTGCTTGTTACATTTCAGACGGTTGGCGCAGATAATCGCTGGCCGCAGTTTAGAGGCCCCAAATCGCTTGGCGTGGCCGAAGACCCGAACCTGCCCGACAAATGGAGCGCGACCGAGAACGTCGTATGGAAGACGGATATCGCGGGCAGCGGCTGGTCTTCGCCGGTCGTCTGGGATAACAAGATTTTTCTGACCTCGGTCGTAAGCTCGGTCGAGGCCGAAAAGCCGAAGAAAGGTCTCTACTTTGGCGGCGAAAGAAAACCGCCCACGGACGAGCACCGGTGGATGGTCTATTGCATCGATTGGAAGACGGGAAAGATCCTCTGGGAGCGAGAGGCTCACAGGGGTGTGCCACCTTCGGGTCGCCATCTGAAAAACACCTATGCTTCGGAGACGCCCGTAACGGACGGGGAGCGGCTTTACACATACTTCGGCAACCTCGGTCTTTTCGTCTATGACCTGAACGGCAAGCCGCTCTGGTCGAAAAAGTGGGGGCCTTTCAAGACGCGATACGGATGGGGGACGGCTGCCTCGCCCGTGCTTCATAAGAACCGGCTCTACATAGTCAATGACAACGACGACCAGTCGTTTATCATCGCGCTGGATAAAAAGACCGGCGAGCAGGTCTGGCGTCAGGACCGCCAGGAGGGCAGCAACTGGGCCACCCCCTATATCTGGGAGAATGAGCAGCGGACCGAGATAGTCACCGCCGGAACAAAGCGAGTGCGCTCTTATGACCTGAACGGAAAGCTGCTGTGGGAGCTCTCCGGCATGTCGTCGATAGCCATACCGACGCCCTTCGAAAGCTTCGGATTGCTCTATATAAGCTCCGGTTATGTTATGGACAGTCTGCGGCCCGTCTATGCGATACGGCCCGGAGCGACCGGCGACATCTCGCTGAAGGAAGGCGAGCGGAGCAACAAGTACATTTCGTGGTTTCAGCCGACGGCAGGCCCGTATAATCCCACGCCAATCGTGTATGGAGATTATTACTATACGCTCTACGACCGGGGCTTCTTCACCTGTCACGACGCCAGGACCGGAAAAGAGATCTACCCGAAACAGCGGATCGATCCGACCGCCGGAGCATTCACCTCATCGCCGTGGGCCTACAACGGGAAGATATTCTGCCTGAGCGAAGATGGCGATACATACGTCATACAGGCGGGACCTGAATACAAGCTGTTGGGCAAGAACAGCCTGGACGAGATGTGCATGGCCACGCCGGCCATAGCGGGCGGGAGCCTTATCATCCGAACGGGGTCGAAGCTCTATCGCATAGCAAAAGGCGGGGGCAAATGAGATGGACCTGACTCTGAGCGAGACTGAGATTCGAGTGCTGGGGTCGCTCGTAGAAAAAAAGATATCGACCCCGGAATACTATCCCCTGAGTCTTAATGCGCTCACCCACGCTTGCAACCAGAAGACCA
>DASTET010000400.1:0-3190 GCA_035709445.1 Blastocatellia bacterium
TTAAAGAGATACATCGCTTGAACCAGATAATGCAAAGTAATCAGCGTCGTCAAGAGCGGGACTCGCTAGACTCTCGACTCGCCAGACTCGCCAGACTGTTCCCGACTCGCTAAACTTATCTCGGTATTTCTATGCCTGCGATGACCTCGTCGAGCACCTGGTCCGCCGATACGCCTTCGATCTCGGCTTCGGACCGCAGCACAATTCGATGGCGAAGGACGGGCTTGGCTATCTGCTTGACATCGTCCGGCGTGACGAAGCTGCGGTCGCGCATAGCTGCAAGCGCCTTCGAGCAGAGCAAGAGGGCGACGGCGGCGCGCGGGCTCGCGCCCCACGAGATATTGATAGCTCCGCGCGTGGCGCGGACTATCGAGACGATATAGCGCTGGATGCCCTCCTCGACCGTTATCTCGCGCACCATCTTGCGGCATGTCATCAAGGCCGCCGCGTCTTCGACGGGCTTTATATCCAGGTCTTCGAGACGGCGGGCATTAAAGCCCGCGTTCCAGTTGGCGATCACCTGCCGCTCTTCCTCCTCGCCGGGATAGCTTACCAGAATCTTCAACATGAAGCGGTCGAGCTGGGCTTCCGGGAGCGGGTAGGTCCCTTCATACTCTATGGGGTTCTGCGTCGCAAGCACGGTAAACAGCGGCGAGAGCTTATGGATTTCGCCGTCGATAGTGACCTGTCGCTCTTCCATCGCTTCGAGCAGCGCGGCCTGCGTCTTCGGCGGAGTGCGGTTGATCTCGTCGGCCAGCATCAGGTCGGTAAAGATCGGCCCGTGACGCAGCGTAAAGGTGGAGGTGGCCATATTGAATATGTTGGTGCCGGTCACGTCGGCGGGCATGAGGTCGGGCGTGAACTGTATTCTTCCGAAGTGGGCGCCTATGGCTCGCGCAAGCACCTTGACCAGCAGCGTCTTTGCCGTGCCCGGCACGCCCTCTATCAGCGCGTGCCCTTCGGTCAAGACGGCGATCAAGACCTGTTCGATAACTTCATCCTGGCCTACGATGGCCTTGCGCACCTCGCTCTTGAGATTCTCGACAATCTCGCTCACATAATTCGGCAAATGGTTCGACCTCCGCTTTTTACTGAATTCTCGTCCGCAACCTGAAAAGCGACAGCCATGCAAATCGGGCGACCGACCACAAAGGATAATGTTTTCAAGCGCGGGTGGCAACGCGAACCGCCACGGGTCCGGCCCCGTTGAACTCTGAGGGATGACCGATCTTCGGCCATTCAGCAGTTCGACCTGAGCCGGTCTGCCCTATTAAAATAGAAATGGCTCGATGCTTGCTTTTTCATAAGCTCTGGCGGTATCATTATGGGCTTGCTTAGATAGTGGGCTCGCGCCCACTTTTTTTCTTGTGTTTAATGACGGGCTTAGACAGAGAAGCAATAGGTAAGATCATCGAGCGCGTAACGTCGCGAGAGGGGCTTGAACTGGTCCACTGGGAGACCGTAGGCCCGCGCAATAATTTCGTTCTGCGCATCTATATTGACAAGCCGGGCGGGGTCAATCACGGCGATTGCGAGCTTGTCAGCAATCAGGTGGGCACGCTGCTCGACGTTGAAGATTTGATTGCCGAGCACTACACCCTGGAAGTCTCTTCGCCGGGCGTAGAACGAGGCTTGTACAAGGTTGAAGATTACCGGCGGTTCGCCGGCAACCGCGTCAGGCTCAGAACCGCAGAGCCTATCGACGGGCAGCGAAATTTCCGAGGCACGCTGCTTGGCATCGACCAGAACACGGTCAGGCTCGATGCTGACGGCCTCGGGCAGATTGAGATACCTTACGAGCGAATCGTCAAGGCGAATATCGAGTACGAGTTTTAAGGCCCGGCCAGCAGGGTAACGATTGTAAACCTGGCTGGCTCATAGCCCTGTTACTGTAAGGAAAGTGTCTATGTCGACGAGTCCGATTCCACAAACTATAGATATTCTGAGCCGCGAGAAAGGCATCGACCCGCAGGTCATCATCTCGGCCATAGAGGATGCGGTGGTGACTGCCGCCCGCAAGCAGTTCAAGACAGGCGAAGACCTCCGCGCCCGCTACAACACCGAGACGGGAGATGTCGAACTGTTCGCGCTCATGACGGTCGTAGAAGAGGTCACCGACCCCGCTACCGAAATCAGCCTCGCCGAAGTCGAAGAGATGGGCGTCGAAGGCGCGGAAGTGGGAGACCAGCTCGAATTTCCAAAGCCCCGCGAAGAGCTGGGCCGAATCGCCGCTCAGACGGCCAAGCAGATCATCTTTCAGAAGGTCCGCGAAGCCGAGCGCAATAATGTCTATGACGAGTACATAGGCCGCCTCGGCGAGCTTGTTCACGGGTTTGTAAAGCGGTTCGAGGGCGGACGCATCATCACCGATCTCGGCAAGATCGAAGCCGTTCTGCCAAAGACACAGCAGTCGCGCGCCGAATCCTTCAGCCAGGGCGAGCGCATCCGCGTCGTTATCAACTCCGTCTCAAAAGACGCCAAGGGCCCGCAGGTTGAGGTCTCTCGCACGTCGCCGGAGCTGCTCAAGCGGCTCTTCGAGATGGAAGTGCCCGAAATCTATGACGGCACGGTCCAGATAAAAGCCGCAGTCCGCGAGCCGGGCGACCGCGCAAAGATCGCCGTCATCTCTACCGAACGCGACGTGGACCCGGTGGGCGCGTGCGTGGGTATGAAGGGCTCGCGCGTTCAGGCTATCATACGCGAGCTTCGCGGCGAGCGGATAGACATAATCGAGTGGAGCGAGGACCCGGCCGTTTTCGCCGCAAACGCGCTATCGCCGGCAAAGGTCTCGAAGGTCGAGATCAACAGCTTCGAGGAGAAGAAGCTCACCGTCACAGTCCCCGAAGACCAGTTATCGCTCGCCATAGGCAAGAAGGGGCAGAACGTGCGGCTTGCGGCCAAGCTCGTGGGCTGGCACATTGACATACGAAGCGCAGAAGAGGCCGCGCGCGCAGCCGCCGCGCAGCTTGAGGCCGTCATGGCGGGCGGCGAGGCCACGCTCACCGATATTCGCGAGAGCCTCGCGCTCGACCAGATAACAGCCGAGCGGCTCAAAGACCGGGGGATTGAGACCATCGAGCAGCTTTCAACGATCACCGTCGACGAGCTGGTCGATGCCATCGACGTCAGCTTCGACCAGGCGACGGAGATTCTCGAAAGGGCGCACCGGCTGCTCGCTCAAAGACACGCT
>DASTET010000401.1:0-6382 GCA_035709445.1 Blastocatellia bacterium
CGTAAAGTCCTGAAATTTTCCAAGCTCAATGCCGAAGTAGAAGCCCGCCTTGACTCTACGCTCTTTCATAATCATCCGAAAAGCGGAGTAACGGTTTCATCCGAGAATGCCCGCTGTATATCCTCGAAGCTAAATACTGAATCTATGCTCTCAACGAACTCGCACAGGTATTCCTGCTTGAACCACCAGTCGCCTATGCGGTCACGCTCAGCCTCAAGCCATTCTCTTGATATGCGAGGGCATTCATAGGCTGTTACTTTGACTCGCTTCCAGTCCGGCCCGCCTTCTGACCATTCCTTATGAAAAAATCCCCGCTTGCCGAATGGAGTAGAGAGCAAGACTATCCGGCCCCGGCTGATTGCGAGCATGGGACGAATTGCATAGTACAGATCGTCGCTCACACGGCTGGCCTCATCGACAATGAGTAGCTTGATATTAGAAAAGCCTCGGATAGTCGCTTCCGTCCCTGGTAGTGATACGATGCGCGCCCCGTTCGTAAGCTCAAGCTCTAACTTGTTTTCGACCTCGGACGGGACAAGCGGCCCGACGTTCTCATAAACGTCTAAGCACTTTCTGAAAAGCTCGCGCGATTGTCTGAGGCTAGGACTTAGAACCAAAATAACTCCGGGGTCATAGATAGCCGTATGGACGGCTAGAACACCTGTCGTTGTGCTCTTGCCGCCCTGCCTGTGACAGTTGAGAAGTATCTGAGAATCATTCGAGCGGACAACATCAGCTTGCCAGGGGTCGAGAGAGATACCCGCGCCCGATGCGAACAGGGCCGGGTCAAGGGCATAGGCCAGATCAGACGCTATGGATTCGATTGCCTGCATCGCCCTCCACTCTTGAAAGACTCATTGCAACAGCGGCCCGCGCATCGGGAAAGGGAGCAAGCGCCCGCATTAACTCAGCTCTAAGCGCCGCCCATTCGGGTGAAACTATAACATTGACGATAGGCTGTTCGTTTAACTTGCCCTCGACTTTTGCCAGTAGCTCAAACAATCCCCGGCCCGCCGTGGCAGCTTTCACTAGCACGTCGCGCGGGTCGCTGTGTCTGGATTCCCAGGCCACAACGTCAATACCTGTGGCGTGCTCGATTCGGGCAATGAGAGATGTTAGCGGGGCTTTTCGTCGCTGCGGCTTTTCACCGTCTAATCCGGGCTCAAGATATGTCACGGTCACATCTTCAGCGCGAGGTCCGATGTAGAACTTTTCCGGGTTATCGGGGTCGGTCAGATAATCGTCGCAAGCGGCGAGCAGCTTCTTTACTCGGTTGACCATCCGGCTAACCTCTGCCTTTATCTCGCCCGCCCTGGCTTCCCTGTGCGCTTTGAATGCTTCGGCTAACAGGTCAGGTAAGTGTGCGCTTTTGTGTCTTCTCACAGATTCATAGCTGAGACTATATTGACACGCTATGACACGATTAGACTGCTGACCGCGCGCTAATGCGAAGTCAATGTCGTATCGTTTAGGATGGTCGCAAACTGTGCATCGTTGAGGCATAGCCGTATTCTAGCACGTCATTGAACCGTTGATGTAGCCTCCTGGCTAACGTCAATCATCTCTCCGCAGTAGCATTCGAAGGCCAGTATTTTTCTTGCATCTATGAAGTCGGCATTGAGGCGTGAGGCCACAAACTTTGCCGCTTCCTCATGATCCTCGGAGCCTATCAGGACAACGAAGCGGACGCCGCACTTGCAGCGCAGTGATTGAATGGCGCGGTCTGAATAATTCGGGATGCCGGTAATCATCACATCCCCGCAGCTATCGCCGCCGCTTTAACCTGGCTTTTAGGGCGAGGCCTCGATCCCGCGCGCCGGGCAGGACCTTCCGACTTGCGTGGGCTGTCTGCGGTATATACCAGCAAATCGCCCGGCTGAATTTCGAGTGTGCGACAGATCGCGTCAAGGATTGGGAACGTGATGTTACCCGCGCGCCCGCTCTTTAGCTTGTGCAGGGTCGAGTAAGCTATCCCGGTTTGGGCCTGTAGCCAGTAAAGCGACCGGCCCCGCGCTTCGAGGACTTCTTGCAATCTGGTCTGTATCATTCGCTCTCCCTTTTCGGGGCCTGCCTGCGTTTCATTCAAGGTCTGCATACTATCACCTCCATTTACCCTTTCATAGCGTCCCGGCTACATAGCATAACACGGTTATAGCCGAGAACCAAAATATATTTTCATTCTCAAATATAATTTTGTTTGACTATATACGAAAGTTACTATATACTCTCTAATGTCAGATGGTTGATTGATAACAGAGAGCGAAGCCGAAAGGGACTAGTCAAAGCTGCTGTGCTGAGTAGGCGACGGGCTCAAAGCAAGAAAGAGTAAGACACCTTCCTTGCCGACAACTGCTCACCTTAACAAATCAAATCGAAATGGAGGGCAAAGCGATGATCAACCGAGAGGCGAGAGAGAAAAGCTACAGCGAAGAGTTGAGGCAGGAATATGGAGCCTACCTCGAGACGTGCAAAAGGGAAGGGCTCACACCCGGCTACCGCGACATAGTTGAATGGTGCGAGAACGAATAAACGAAAAGGGCTCAAGTAGTGCGACCTACCTGAGCCCGACTTACCGCCCGCGAAGGGCAGAAAGATGAAATCACAATGACAAGCATAAGCCGATTTGATACGTCTGTCCAGTGCGAAGAGTTCTACACTGTTGACCCTCAAGAGATGGCCGAAATACTCGCGGCCCCTG
Organism: Blastocatellia bacterium; assembly: GCA_035709445.1. Classification (GTDB taxonomy): domain Bacteria; phylum Acidobacteriota; class Blastocatellia; order UBA7656; family UBA7656; genus DASTET01. The sequence goes on from DASTET010000401.1 coordinate 2,699, forward strand.
ACGACGAGTGGAAAGCATATGGCGAGTGGAGCCGAGAGCTTGAATCACAGCTTGCACCCTCCACGCTCTACCTAGACAAAGATAACAAGGTCCGCCAGATACCGGAGCCGCCGAGCAAGGGCAGAATAGGCGGTATCGAGTTATGAGCGCGCGAGTCAAACCCGCGCAAACGAACAGGGGCCGGTTTCGTCCCGGCCCCGATCCCCGCCGCCACAAGTTCACGCGCGACGAGTGCATCGAAGGATTCTGGGCAGCGATTGAATCCATTGCGAGCCGCCACCCTAATGCAGTACGCCGCGATGGTCGGCATATCGTGACAACATTCCTTCCCGCGATGCTCGCACGCAAGGCGCGAAGCTAGGCACCAATCCGGGGCAGTCTGAAGCATCGCATCACAGGCGATGCTTCGCGGCTGCCCCAACTATTGGAGGATGCATGAAGAGACAAAGGCGAGTGTGGACAGCGCGAGGGCTCGTTCGAGCCCGCCCGCTGACCGAAGCAGAGAAGCAAGACAAGAGCGCGGCCATCGCAGCATTCAACGGCAGCCAGGCCGCAATCTACGCCAGAGCAGGAAACGAGGTCCTGGCCTCGGCATGGGCAAGAAACGCAGCGAGCGCGGCCTATCACGTCATAGGCCGATAATGGAGGGACGCATGAAGATTCAAGACTATCCGAAGCAGATAGAGAGCGCATCTCTCGATCTGGCCGCAACAGTTGAAGAGTTGAGCGAGACGCGCGACCGCATAGAAGATGCGAAGGTTGAAGCTCTCAACGCCGTGATTACGGCCCGCACCGAAGACGGCAAGCCCGTTCACACGAACGACAAGGCGCGCGATATTGCATTGCATTTCGCCCTGCGGTCGGATTCTTCATACTGCCAGGACTGCGCCACGGTGAGAATCCTTGAGCACAAGCGAGCCACGCTAGAAGCCGAGATTGAGCGGTTGCGCCGTGAGTATCGAATCGCCTTGATTGATTATGAGCGGGCCGAGCTTGGCAGGCTTGATGCGGCATAAGCTTGTGGGCCGGGGCTACGGTCCCGGCCACAACAGCAAGGCTCCTTCCGGGCGCTCTTGTGCAGGTCACACCCTGCCAGTGACAGCCATCACATCATTATCAAACCAGCAGGTCCATACTAGAGCCTGCCCGAAGCGGCCGGGCTAAGGCCATCATCCTCTTGCCACGCTGAAGCCAACTCCTACGTTCACAGGCAGTCCGACGCTTTAGGCCCGCATTAGCAATCACCATGAAAGGAGAGTTCCAATGAATACCAGGATATGTAACAGGGTGATGATGATGCTGACAGCGATGGCTATGATCACGGCAGCGTCGGCCTCGATGCGTGCCGACGTCGGCACTTGCGGGGGGGTATCAACCACACTGCCCTTCACGGACGTAGCAGGCAATCCCTTCTTCTGTGCAATAGCCGAAGCGTACTTCTCAGGATTGACCAACGGCACATCTGCCACTACCTACTCCCCTACTTCTCCGGTGCCGAGAGAGCAGATGGCTGCCTTCATCACGCGCACTCTCGACCAATCTCTCAAGCGGGGGAGCCGGAGGGCTGCGCTGCGGCAGTTCTGGACTACTCAGGGGGCCAATGATCTCGCACTGACGATTGTTGGCCACAGACCATATGAGGTCGAATCAGACGGGGCTGACCTGTGGGTGGCGAATTATGTTAGCGGCACAGTTTCAAGAGTGAGAGCAAGCGATGGCCGCCTGCTTGAGACTTGGATCGCCGAGGTCGGTACCAGCGGGGTGCTAGTAGCTAGGGGGAAGGTGTTCGTCATATGTAACACAGCCCCAGGCAGCTTATTCCAGATAGACCCCACACAACCAGCAGGCGTTGTCACTCTTTTGTCAACTGGCTTAGGAGCGGGGCCCAAAGGCATAGCTTATGACGGGCAGAGGATATGGACTGCGAACTCGATATTGCCTCCCCCGACATTCTCAGGCTCGGTCTCAATAATCTCCCTCAACCCTGTGACAGTCACCAATATCACCGCGGGGTTCGCCCTGCCTCATGGCATACTCTACGACGGGACGAACATCTGGGTAACCGACAAGTACGCAGGCACTCTCCTGAAGCTGAACTCACTCGGTCAGATACAACAGACAGTAGTGGTGGGTAATAATCCAGAACGACCAGTCTTCGACGGCACGAACATCTGGGTTCCTAACCAAAGCGATAACACGGTAACGGTCGTGCGAGCCTCGACTGGAGTGGTCATCGCGACGCTTAGCGGCAATGGGTTGAATTCCCCGCGAGTGGCCGCCTTCGACGGGGAGCGGATACTTGTGACGAACTATACGGACAACAGTGTGTCATTGTGGAAGGCGACAGACCTGACTCCAATCGGCACATTCTCAACCGGCGCAGGCACAGATCCGATTGGAGCATGCAGCGACGGGTTGAACTTCTGGATCACGCTTTGGGGGACCGACAGGCTGGCGCGGTTCTGAGGCAATGGGGGCGTTTGAGGCAGAAGGCTGGTTTATCACCTAGAGAGATGCAGTGATCTTGGGCGAGACAACTTCAATATATCCCGGATCGCTTTCGAGCTAACACCCTGGCAGGCGTGATGCGGCGTAGAAATAAAGGGCGGAGGGTGCTTATCGTGTCTGGATGAGAGGGATGGCCCCCCGCCCCGTCAGCCTCTGGGAGGACCCATTTCCTTCCATCAACTGAACCCTGGATGCTGGTAGTACAAGATTATCTGTATCTGCCTGCTGGCGTGCCGAGAAGTCGGCTATGTGGCGGCTACTATACCAGAATTGTTAACCGAGAGGGAAAGAATCTTTATACACGGCAGAACTAAGATATACTTCACTTTTCCACTATGACTAACCTTGAGCAGTGGAAGCGGTTTGCGCGGCGCCTGAAAATCGAATTGCGCGCCCTCCACCTGGCGTACAAAGACCTGCGGGTGCCCTGGTACGCAAGGGTCTTCGCGGCCTGTGTCGTCGGTTACGCCTTCAGCCCTATTGACCTCATCCCTGACCCGATCCCGATTCTCGGCTATCTGGATGATCTTATCCTCGTCCCTCTCGGAATCAAGCTGGCGCTAAAGATGATCCCGGCAGAAGTGTTGGCCGAATGCCGAGAGAAGGCGAAAGAAGAGATGCAGGGCGGCAAGCGGGCGAACTGGATCGTGGCGGCGGTAATCATTCTTATCTGGCTTGTGATTGCCGCCCTTGTAGTCCAGTGGGTAGGCCGTCTGTTCAACTAAATCTAGCAGCGTTTCCCTGACCCATATCTTTATAGGACCACGCATACCCTACAGAAAGGAGGCATCTGTCCCTGAATCTCTGGCTGTGAACCGATCACAGTCGAACGAGTAACAACACAACGGGCCGGGGCTCACCCAATCCCCAGGCCGTAGCCCCGGCCCGCTTCCAGCATGTCAGAAGGCATGCGTGAAAGGTAAAACTATGAGTAAAACAAAAACAGCAGAAAGTAAATCCCTGGTCTTTCGTGACGACAATGAGGCCCGCATTATGGTTGAGGCAGCAATGGCAAACAGCGACGGGTTAGCCGAGTTACTCATCTCATTACGCGAGAGTTTGAACCAGGAGCTAAACCCTGATACAGACGACGCGACGAAAGTGCAGCTTGAGCTTGACCGCCTGATCGAACTCAGCTTTCAGGAGTCGCAAGCCTACAGCTACGCGCTTGAGCTT
>DASTET010000402.1:0-2688 GCA_035709445.1 Blastocatellia bacterium
TTTAGTGGACGGGATTAACCGCGATGCAATGAGTTATCTTTTTAATCCTGTAAATCCTGTCAATTCCTTCAACCGACGCAAAGATTCACTATGCGGTCGATGACCTCACCGACTAATCGATCAGGGGTTGATGCGCCTGCGGTCACGCCTATCTTCACATCCGCTTCGGGCAGCCAGTTATCGGTCAGAATCTCAGAGGACTGACCGGCGGGCTTGTGACGTATGCGCGAGCAGGAGACGATGCAGCTAGAGTCCGAGATGTGATAGGCAGGTTTATATAGGGCCGAAATCTCGTGCAGGTGGCTCGTGTTGCTGCTGTTATATCCGCCTATGACGATCATCAGATCGATGTCTTCCCGCACGAGCTTGTTTACGGCATCCTGGCGATCCTGTGTCGCCGAGCAGATCGTATCGAAGTGGCGAAACTGCCGCTCGACTCCGTCGCTCCCGTACCGCTTTTCGATTGCCTTGCGGAACATGTCGGCAATCTCTAGCGATTCGCTGCTGAGCATCGTGGTTTGATTGGCAAGCCCCACGCGCTCAAGATCGCGGTCCGGGTCGAACCCTGGAGAGCAGGCCTTGGCGAACTTTTTGAGGAACTTCTGCCGGTCTCCGCCTTCGACAATGTACCGGCAAACATAGGCGGCCTCCTCCTTATCGAATACGACCAGGTACTTCCCGCCCTCGTAGCGGGTAGCCTGAGAGCTTGTCGCCCGCGTCTCTTCGTGCGCGTGCTTGCCGTGAATTATCGCGGTGAACCCTTCTTTTGCATACCGCTCGACGCGCTTCCACACGGCGACGACCGAGCCGCAGGTAGTATCGACGACCATGCAGCCTTTGTCCTGTAGCTGGCTGTACTCGCCTACGGGCGCGCCGAAAGCGGGGACCATCACGATGTCATCCGATGTGACCTGAGTGAACCGGTCGGGGTTATCCGGCGAGCAATCGATGAACTCTATGCCCATCTCCCGAAGCCGCGAGTTGACCCTAGGATTGTGGATGATCTCGTTTGTCAGAAAGATCCTCTTATCGGGAAACTTTTTTCGGGTTTCATAAGCGAGATTGAGGGCAAAATCTACGCCGTAGCAGAAGCCGAACTCCTCGGCCAGCCGGAACGTAAGCCGCCCGACGGTCAGGCTTCCGCCCTGGCCCTTTATGCGGTCGATGAGATCGCTGTGATAATCCACCGTGAGAGACTCACGTATCTCGCCTTTGAGCCCGAATCCGCGCCGCACGACATTTCGTCGCGGGTCCGCGGTCACATCTACATTACTCTCATTATTGGTCGCCATTTGAATTCGAGTGTAACAAAGAGGGAAGCCAGAAGCCAGAAGCCAGAATCTGTCAACAGGGCTGTTGCAAAGTCGGTGCAGAGCGGCGCCCGCTTTGGAGTGCGGCGACGAGTCGCCGCTATTTGCCTGGAATTAAAAGCGGCGACGAGTCGCCGCACTCAAAATTCTCAGTCTAGCTTTGCTTGTCAAGCGACTTTGCAACAGCCCTGCTGCACAGCATCGTAGTATTGACAACCGATACCGACCCCATTATTCTGCTGCCCGCCTGCTTCGGGCTACAATTATACCTGTTCGCAAAGAGTTATGAAGCTACACGGCGGTCTAATACGTTCAATCCTCGCCGGCGCAGGGGCTGCCCTCCTGGCGGTCTGCTCGCTTGCGACAAACCTTCAACTATTCGACAACTGGGTCGAGCTCAGCCTGGCCTTCGTCGGGAGCGATCATGTGACGAAGTTCGAAGAGCAGCTTGAACCGGTAAAGGCGCTCCTGCCCCGGCAGGGCAAGGCCGGGTATATAACCGATTCGCCCGGCAGCGTCGAGGCGTATTACAAGTCGCAGTATTCGCTCGCTCCGCTCCTGCTTGAGCCCGGGACGACGCACGAATTCGTGCTGAAGTACCAGCATTTCAATTCTGACGGGTCCGGCCCGAAGGGAGAGGAGCGATACACGGTCGAGGACCTCGGCTACGGGACCCGGCTGTTCGATTTCGGCAACGGCATAAAAGTGTATCGCAACGAGAATAGATGATACGCGCAATCGTTTCGGTCCTCGTCCCCTTCATCATCGGTTTCGCGTTTATTCGACTGCTGTGGCGAGGAGCCGCCGCCTCGCGAGCCGAGCTCGGCATGCAGATTGCTCTCGCCGCAGGGGCCGGATTCGGCATATTTTCGAGCCTCTTTTTTATATGGCTCCTGCTTTTCAATACAAGGAGAGGGTTTCAGACGATCGCTATTCTTATCGCGACCGGACTGACCGCATTCTGGCTCTTCAGGCTCAGAGCGCGGCTGCGACTCGCGCAGGAGAAACGGGCAAGCGGCGCAGGCAGGCCGACAAAGATTGATCGAATCTTCTCCGCAGGCTTCTTTCTTTCGCTTCTCTCCGCAATCGGGACATTCATATTCGCAGAATTGAAGAGACCGCACGGCGAATGGGACGCCTGGGCGAGCTGGAATATGAGGGCGAGATTTATTTACAGGGGGGATAATCAATGGTCGACGGTCTTCTCGAAAACACTGTGGTATTCGGGTGCTGATTACCCGCTGTTGCTGCCCGCATCCGTAGCGGGGTGCTGGACCGTGGCCGGCAGCGACACGCAAACGGTGCCCGCGCTCATCGCGCTGCTGTTCACCTTTGCGACCGTGGGGGTCGTGGCCTCTTCGATTGCAGCGATCAAGGG
>DASTET010000403.1:0-3260 GCA_035709445.1 Blastocatellia bacterium
CGCGCTACCCCGTCAAGTACGGCCTCGCCGCCTACCGCATCGGCATCAACGTCGTCATCTACGCGATGACGCATTGATCAAGCCAGGCTCTGCGCAAGCCATCTTGCGACCTGTATCTCAGGCTCAAGCTTGATCTCGGTCTTTATCGAGTTCGATATGAAGCAGCTCTTTTCGGCCTTCTGAAGCGCTCTAAACGCCTTCTCGCGGTCCTCCTCGCGGCCAATGATGAGGCGTGGCTTGAGCACCACTTCCGTGATCGAATAGCCTTGCCCCTGCGTCTTCTCAAGCTTGCCTACGCCGCTCGAAATAAAGCTGAGCAGGTCGAGCTTTGAAAGCCCGGCTATTGCCAGGAAGGTGCTCATAAAGCAGGCATTCACCGACCCGACAAACATGTGCTCAGGCGTCCACGTACATTCGTTGCCCCGGAATTCGGGCGGGGGCGATACTTCGAGCGTCGGCAGGTCGGGCGCTCTCAGCTCGCCGCTGCGTCCATCTATCCACTCGACTTCGGTTTCGTAATAGTACTGGTTCTCCATAACAGCTCTCCCATTGCCGATGTCTTACGGCGCTGTCGTTATCTGTCTGTGAAGGGGCTCGAAATCCCCGGTCGCCTCCGAATCACAGGGTTCGAATCGCGCGGTGAAGTGGCGCAGGAACGCAGGCTGGCTCGTGATACGGAATCCGGTCATCGTCTCGCGGCGGGCGAATACCTCCTCTATCGCTTCGATCACATAATCGATATGGCTCTGCGTATAGACGCGGTGAGGGATCGCAAGCCTCACAAGCTCCATCGGCGCGGGCGTCTCTTCGCCGGTCTCGAAGTTTCGCTTCGACTGCATCACCGACCCGATCTCGCTCGTGCGGATTCCCGCCTCGCGGTAAAGCTCGACGGCGAGCGCCTGGCCCGGATACTTGAGCGAGGGGATATCGGGCAGCATCGCCCCGGCGTCGATGTATATGGCGTGGCCTCCCGGCGGGTTGACTATAGGCACGCCGAGGCGCGCTATGTGCTCGCCGAGATATCGTATCGAGGCGAAGCGATAATCGAGGTAGTCTTCGTGGAGGACTTCCCTGAGCCCCACGGCTATCGCCTCAAGGTCGCGCCCGGCCAGCCCGCCGTAGGTCGGGAAGCCTTCGGTGAGGATGAGCAGGTCCTTCTCCTGCTGCGCGAGCTGGCTGTCGTTCGTGCAGAGGAAGCCGCCGATGTTGGCAAGCCCGTCCTTCTTTGCCGACATCGTGCACCCGTCGGCGTAAGAGAACATCTCGCGCGCTATATCGATCACCGAGCGGTCAAAGTAGCCTTCCTCCCGCAGCTTGATGAAGTAAGCGTTCTCGGCAAACCTGCACGCGTCGATGTAGAGCGGGATTGCGAAGCGCGAGCAGACGGCCTTCACCTCGCGAATGTTGGCCATCGAGACCGGCTGGCCGCCCCCCGAATTATTCGTCGTCGTCAGCATCACGAGCGGTATGCGGCCCGGCCCGACGTGCCTTACCAAACGGTCGAGCGCCTCTGTGTCCATATTGCCTTTGAATGGATGATAGACCGCCGGTCTGTAAAACTCGGGGATAGGAAGGTCGACCGGCTCCGCCCCGACGTACTGAATGTTGGCCCGCGTCGTGTCGAAATGCGTGTTGTTCGGGACTATGCTTCCCTGCCTGCACATGGTCGAAAAGAGAATCCGCTCCGCCGCGCGACCCTGGTGCATGGGGATGACATGTTTGAAGCCGAATATATCGCGCACCGTCTCCTCGAAGCGGTAAAAGCTCCTGCTCCCGGCATAAGACTCATCGCCGCGCATCAGCGCGGCCCACTGCTCGCTGCTCATCGCGGCGGTGCCGCTGTCCGTGAGCAGGTCTATGATGACGTTCTCGGCGTTCAACAAGAACAGATTGTAAAAAGCCTCTCTCAGATACTGCTCGCGCTCAGATCGGGTGGTCATCTTGATCGGCTCGACCACCTTGACGCGAAACGGCTCGATAATCGTTTTCATCTACAGATCTCCCGCAAAATTATTCTTCACCGGCTCAATTCTCCCTTTATGTTTCGGGCATCGACAAGTACGGCCATCACAGCAGGATGTGACCTGGGACACAACCGAGGCCGGAAAGCGTAGTGAATTATAGGAAACGAAACCGCAGAGGACGCCGCAGGAATGCAGAGGCAATGAGCCTCTGCATTCCCCTCCTGGGATTTATCTTTGGATGATTCTAGTTTGCCGGACAGGTCTGGTTACACTGGAAAAGAGCCGAGGCCACGCCGCCGGGCGAGGTATATGTGATCGGCCCCGGAATGTTCCCGCACAGGCGACCTTTGAGCACAGCCCTTGTAAACAGGTTCGCCTGGGTATCGCGGGCTTTGAGCTTTGTTTTCTTCGGCTCTACCCCGTTAACGGTCAGCTTTCCCCCTTCGGCAAACCTGCCGATCACTGTCAAGGTGAACGCGCCGGACGCGGAGCGATTGAGCTGGCATCCCGTTATGGCAGGAAGCTCCGGCGGCGCAGGCGCGGGCTGTGCCCCGCCGCCACTCTTGCAAGTGAATGTGACCGGGACGCCCTGCTCGTTGCCCGTGGGGCAGCCTTCGGGCGCGTTCTCAGGAAGCTCCGTCAAATTGCGGCTCGTGCCGTTAGGGCCGGTCACAAAGAACAGGAATGTCTTGCCCGCGTTCTCCGAGCCGAAGTCGAACAACGCATCGATCAGGTTTGTATTCAGTATGACAAACCGCTTCGCTTCTATAACGTGATCAGGGTTGTTGCGGTCGACGGCGAATACGCGCGTAACATTGGGCGTGCCGTCCGGCTGTATAAAGCAGGAGCCGGGAATAAACAGGTTCTGCTCTATCGAGCAGTCGCCTTCGGAAGGACTGACCGACACGACGACCGGCGCCCTTAGCCCTATGTCTATCTCGCAGGTGACGGTCTGCGTAAAGTCGCCGAATATGTTGTCGTCGCCCCCGCGAATAGTGCGTGACAAAACAAGGCTCACGGTCCCGCCGCAGCAGGTAAGCGGAAACGGCGTTCCGGGCAACTGCTCGGAGAAAGGCGCAAGCGTCGCCCGCACGAGATTACCATTCACAACCGTTACATTCTTTAAAGGCACGACAAGCTCGGCCACTCCATCGCCGTTCGTGTCGCAGGTGAGTATGACCGAGGTCGGGAAGAACCCGCAGTTGACCAGATTCAACGTCACCTCGCACAGCGCGTTGACAATCCCCCTTGTCGAGCCGGGCTCGACCACCGGCTGACCCGGCGCTACGGTCACGG
>DASTET010000404.1:0-3662 GCA_035709445.1 Blastocatellia bacterium
ACCCCTGGCAGGCGCGGCGGCCCAGACGACGACGGCGACGGTTCGCGGCACCATCTATGACCAGTCCGGGGCCGTAATCAACGACGTGAAGGTAACGGCGACCAACAGCACGACGGGGTTCTCGCGCTCGGCGACGAGCACGGACAACGGCACATACATGCTGACGAACCTCCCCGTCGGGACCTACTCGCTTACGTTTGAAAAGCAGGGATTCACAAAGCTGACGCTCAGCGGCATCACGCTTCAGGTCGAGCAGATCGCGCAGATCGATTCGAAGATGACTGCGGGAGGCATTACCGACACCCTGGAGATCAAGGCCGAAGCGCCCATTATAAACACGACGACTCCGGAAGTGGGCGAGGTCATCGATAACAACCGCATCGTCGACCTGCCTTTGAACGGGCGGCAGTTCCTCCAGCTCGCGCAGTTGTCGCCGGGCGTGACCGTAACTCCCAACGGGAGCTACGGTCAGCGGCTGTCGGGTTTCAACGGTCCTCGAATCACCTCGAACGGCGCGCGTGAATCGGATAATTACTTCACGCTCGACGGAGTGAACGCGACCGATCCTTTCTATAACACGCTGACCATCTCGCCGTCGGTAGATTCGATACAGGAGTTCAAGGTCTCGCAAAACCTCTATTCCGCCGAGCAGGGCAGGCTTGGCGGGGCGCAGATAAACATCATCACAAAGAGCGGGACGAACCAGTTCCACGGGACGGTTTATGAGTTCGTGCGAAATGATATCTTTGACGCGCGAAACTTCTTCGATCGCGAGAAGCCGCCTTTCCGGCAGAACCAGTACGGTTTTTCGCTCGGCGGCCCGTTCGTCAGGAACCGGACTTTTTTCTTCGGCAACTTTGAGGGGCTGAGAATCCGAAAGGGGATAACGCAGACCGCTTCGGTCCCGACCGAGGCGCAGCGCCGTGGCGATCTGAGGTCGTTTCCCGGCCCCATCTTTGACCCGCTAACGGGCTTGCCCTTTCCCAACAACATCATTCCCGAAAACAGGATCGACCCGGCGGCAAGAGAGATACTCAACTTTATCCCGCTTCCGAACTCGCCGGACCCCATCGCCAATCTGGTCAGCTCACCCTCACGGCGCAACGACACCGACCAGTTCCTCGTCCGCGTGGATCACCAGATAAGCCCGAAGGACCTTGTGTATGGCCGGTTCGCCTTTGCCGACGTAGACATATTCGACCCCTTCGGCGGCTTCAACTCGTTTACCGGCGGGAGCGGAGGCGCGGTGCCCGGATTCGGTGTGTTCCTCACGGGTAAGTCGCGCAATCTTGTGGCGAGCTGGACGCGGATATTCACGGCTGCGCTGGTAGGCGAATTCAAGTTCGGGCTCAATCGACTGCTCGGAGGGACAATTCACGAGAATACCGGAAACAATTTCGGCCAGCGTAACAACATCGGCGGGACCACGCAGACAGGCCCGTTCTCCGGCTTCCCCATATTCCGCACGCAGATATTCACCGACATAGGCGATGTAGGCCAGCCCATACGCCGCGAAGTTGATACCTTCCAGTACAGCGGAGATATGGGATGGTCGAAGGGGAGCCACAGCCTCAAGTTCGGCGCTCTCGGCGAGTGGCTCAAGTTTATGCCCACGACCGATACCTTCGCGCGCGGGCAGTTCAATTTCTTCGGCAGCTTTACGGCCAACCCGTACTCGGACTTCCTGCTCGGTTATTCGGGGTTCTCGATAGCGGGACAGGGCTCGCCAAGTCTTGAGATGCGCTCGGGGCTTGCGGCCGCCTACATTCAGGACAACTGGCAGGTCTCGCCAAGCTTCACGCTGAACCTGGGGCTCAGGTGGGAATACTTCGGGCTGCCTTCGGATAAAGACCTGCGCCAGGCGAATTATCTGCGCGACACAAACCAGTTCGTCCTCGCGAGCAGCGATGGGAGCGTAAACACGAGCCAGCAGCTTCCGGGCGCGCTCGACAACCTGCGACTTCTACGCCCGGTCATAACCTCTGAAGAGGCGGGGCTGCCGAGCGCCCTGTTCAAACGAGACCTGAATAATTTCGCCCCGCGCATAGGGTTCGCATGGAGCATCTTCAATCAAAAGACGGTTGTGCGGAGCGGTTATGGTGTTTTTTACAATGAAGCCACTCTGAACCAGGTGAGCACGACGGCGCTGTTTACGCCGCCTTACTTTAACGCGGCCCTGATACCGGGCTTCCTGTTTCCACCGCCGCTGGCAAGCATTCACAATACGCTTGCCGTGCCGCCCGGACTCTTCCCGTTCTTCTTCCCGCTGAACCCTGAGATACGAACGCCCTACATACAGCAATGGAACCTCTCCATTCAGCAGGAGATCGCGGGCGATATTGTTGTAGAGGCGCGGTATGTCGGATCGAAGGGTACGAAGCTCGCTTCGCTCGATACCACTTTCAACCTCGCAAGGCCCGGCGACCCGACAACGGCGCAGGCGAGGCTTCCGCATCCCGACTTTGCGCCCTCGACCGGTCAGATCACAGCCGAAGGCGATTCGAGCTATAACGCGCTTCAGCTTCGCGCGACACAGCGGCTCTGGCGCGGGCTGGCCTACAGTGTGAACTACACGTTCGGCAAATCGATTGATGACGATTCGGGGGTGCAGGCGCTCGAAAGCGGCGGGATACGGCAGGACCCTTATAACCGCCGGTCGGACCGTGGCCGTTCAAACTTCGACGTGCGGCACAACTTCGTCGCAAACCTTACCTACGATCTTCCGTTCAGGGCGGATGGTGGGTTGAAGCGTCTTGTCGAAGGATGGCAGCTTGCAAGCATTATCTTTCTGCAAAGCGGCAGGCCGGGGCACGTCAACTACAGCGGCGACCGCGCGGGAACGGGCGACACCTCAAACCAGCGCCCCGATGTTCTGGGCGACCCGACCCTGTCAGGCTCCGAGCGCACGCCCGACCGCTGGTTCGATACCTCGGTCTTCGCGCTCCAGGCGCCGGGCACTCTCGGCAACTCCGGGCGCTCGATAATCGAATCGGACGGCCTGACGACCGTAGACTTTTCGGTCATAAAGGTGACGTCTCTGACCGAGAGGGTGAACCTTCAGTTCAGGGCCGAGTTCTTCAACATACTCAACCACGTGAACTTCGACTTCCCAAACCTGAACTTCGTCCCCGAAGGCGGGGTTGCCGGTCCGATAGGAGCGAGGAACGTGAACCCCAGCTTCGGAAAAGTCTTCTCGGCCAAAGACCCGCGCATCATCCAGTTCGGGCTGAAGCTGCTGTTTTAAGGAGGAAGCCGTGAAGCAGACCGAGGCGAGCGACCTCGACCGCGAGTTCGCCGATCTGATGCGCGAGTGGTTCGAGAGCATCCGTCGGCGCGACGGAGAGTGGTTCGAGCGTGTTATGGATGATGACTGGCGCTATGTGATGAATGACGGCGCGGTGAAGGACAAGCGGTGGTACATATCGAGCCTTCAGATGCCTTTCGACTCGGGGCCGACCGCCGTGATCCACGAAGTGGCCACGCGCGTCTATGGCGATGTCGTTATCGCCGTCGGCCATTACAGCGTGTCGGGCGTTTATCAGGGGCAGGACCTCAGCTCGAACACCCGGTTCACCGCCGTCTGGAGAAGAGCCGACGACCGATGGCAGGCGCTGTCGCATCATGCGACTCGAATAGCGGAGTAAGGGTATTTCATATGAGCA
>DASTET010000405.1:0-3818 GCA_035709445.1 Blastocatellia bacterium
AAATCGAGTCGGCCTTCGCGCACGTTCTTGGCTACCAGCGCGTCGAGCCCCGGCTCGTATATAGGCCTCTCGCCCGCCATTATCTTCCCGATCTTCGCCGAATCGCTATCGACGCAGGTGACATAGTTCCCAAACTCGGCGAAGCAGGCCCCGCTCACAAGCCCGACATACCCTGTTCCGATAACCGCAATATGCATAGTCCCTCACTACAAAATCAGCGCCTTTTTGTAAACATTTTCGAGGCGTCGTTAATTAGAGCATGCGTCTGCCGAGTTTGTCGACCTGGCGATTCTCGCCTTTACGGTCAGAAAGGTACTATGCTCGACGCAGCCGGTAAATAGTTTTCACTCCTGTCTGGTGCTTGCGGCGCGATAGCGCTCAAGGCGAGCTTCTAACGACGTGGCCAGCTTCGCATCTCCCGAGGTCGATGCTATCTCCGCGGCTATCTGAGCCGCTTTGATCGCGTCAGAGAACCGGCCCGCTTCGGCATAGGCAGACGCGAGCGTCGCGAGCGAAGCCGTGTCCTGCCCGCTCGTAAGATAGACCGCCCTCTCTGCGAGCCGCACCGCCTCAGCAGGGTTTCGAAGATGCGGGTCTCGCTCGGTGGCGAGGACAGTCGCAACGTGTCCGAGCGCCTCCACCCAATTCGGCCTCAGCTTCAAGGCCAGGTTGAAATTCTTTACCGCCTCCGACATCTTGCCCTGTCTCTCTTGCGCCAGCCCCATATGATAGTGGGCTTCGCCGTAGCTGCCATCGATCTGAAGCGTCCGAGAGAAATGATAGACGGCCTCGTCGAGACGGCCCTGAGCGGCGAGGTTACGTCCGAGGTTGTAATGCGCGTCCGCGTATTCGGGTCTGAGCCGCAGCGCCTCTTCAAGGTAGGCTTTACCCTCTTCGAGCTTGCCGAGCGTCGTGAGCGCCAGCCCCATGTTGTTGTGCGCGTCAGCAAAGAGCGGGTTATGGCTGCACGCCTCTGAAAAGTGCCAGGCCGCTTCTTCGATCATGTCCCGCTCTGCGAGCAGCATTCCGAGATTGTTATGGCCGCGAGCGTTTTGAGGCCGCTTGCTCACGACATCGCTCCACATACCGACTTCGCTCTGATAATCGACGTTGCGTCGCAGCGTCAGGAAGGTGAGAGACCCTACGGCTATCGTCATCAGGATTATCGCAGCCATTCGGCCCATCTGTTTTTGCTGCTGATAGTCGGGCGAGAGGCGGCCAATCGCCCGGCGGCCTATCGAGTAGACCCCCAGGACCGCGAGGCTTACGACCGAAGCGAGCGGCAGGTACATTCGGTGCTCGAAGGCGAGGTCGGAGAGAGGGATGAAGCTCGACGTGAGCGAAAGGATCAGAAAGAACCACGCGCCGAGAAATCCATACGGCTTTCGCCGCGCGAGCGCCCACACGGTCGCCCCGGCCATCAGGACCAGTATGATCGCGGGCGGAACGATCTCGCCTGCGGTCTTTGCTTCGGGCCACCCGTAATCCAGAACCAGCTCGTCCGGCCAGAAAGCCAGCCGAAGATAATGCAGGATCACGCCCGGCTGCGATACGAAATAGCTCAAGGGAGTGACCGTCTTCACACCAAAGCCCGCCGTATCGCTTGCAGGCATCGCCAGCATGACCGCAGCAAGCGCGCCCCAGCAGGCTGCCAACCCCGCGTAGAGAGGCCAGCGACGCCGCAACGCTTGCTTAAACGAGCCTGAGAGAAAGTGCCTGTCGTATAGCAGCACCACAAGCGGGGCGGTAATCATCACCTGTTTTGAAAGCATGCCTGCCGCGCAGGCGATTGTGGCGGCGGCATACCATAACTGTTTGCGCGGTGAATTGAAGCTTCGAATCGCCGCGTAGAGCGTCACCAGGTAAAATAACCCCATCAGCGACTCGCCCCGCTGGATGATGTATGTGACCGATTGGGTTTGCAGCGGGTGGACCATCCATACGACAGCGACTATAAGGGCGAGAGCGAAAGATGATCTCCCGTATTCTTTGCCGAGCGGGCCGGTGAGCAGCCCACGGCGTACAACACCGAAAAGCGCCAGCGCCGCCAGTATGTGAATCAGCAGGTTGAGCGCGTGATAGCTCCACACATCGAGGCCGCTCGTCGCGTAGTTGAGGGCGAGCGACAGCCCTACGATTGGCCGCGACACGTTTGAAGGAGAGAACATCGCATCCCACGGCGGCCAGAGCTGGCGTATCGAGGTGTTCGTAGCGATCTCGCGGTCGTCAAAGATGAACGGCCCCTCGAAGCTGTTCGAGTATGCAAGCGCGCCCGCAGCGGCTATAACGAGAACACCCGTCCACCAGGGCCAGCTTGAAGCGTCTCTCTTCTCTTTTGGTGAAGGGGCATTCGCTTCCGGGGCGGGTTTCGCTTTCTGGTTCACGGCAAGAGTCTATTTCCCCCAATATCGATTTGCAACAGTTTATTGGAAAGGCATGTCTGCGTTCCTCCGCGGCCCGATTTAAGAACTCTTTAGAATTCTTTTAGAGTTTAAAAGCACTTCTCTCTCGTATCCCCTAATGAGTGAGAAGAAGATACTGCGGCCTGATGCGAGTTAATGGCAGGCCGCCTTACTATTTTGAACCAGGTTTAGGGAGGATTTAGATGAATTTGAACGAGTTGGATCAGAAAGCAGCAGAAGAATTCTCAGAGAGATTAACCGATATACTGAACGGCGGCGCGGTAGCCATTATGATCAGCGTCGGGCATCGAACAGGACTGTACGACGTTATGGCGGAGCTGCCTCCATCGACAAGCGAAGAGATAGCGAAAGCGGCCAACCTGAACGAGCGATATGTGCGCGAATGGCTGGGCACCATGGTTACGGGCCGGATAGTCGAATATGATGCTACGAACAACAAATATTATTTCCCGCGCGAGCATGCTGCATTCCTCACGCGGGCGGCCTCGCCGAATAATATGGCCGTCACTGCGCAGCTATTGCCGATACTGGCCGGAGTTGAGGACCACATCGTAGAGTGTTTTAAGAACGGGGGTGGGGTG
Source organism: Blastocatellia bacterium (assembly GCA_035709445.1). Lineage (GTDB taxonomy): Bacteria > Acidobacteriota > Blastocatellia > UBA7656 > UBA7656 > DASTET01. Next base: position 3,005 of record DASTET010000405.1, read on the forward strand.
CCTTACTCCGCTTATCCCCGTTTTCATGATTTCATGGCAGAAGAGAGCGGGCAGTTTGTCGGATCGGCAATCGTCGATACGATACTGCCCGCAGTCCCCGGCCTCGTCGATTCGCTCAAGAAGGGGATCGAAGTCCTCGATATAGGATGCGGGCGTGGCCATACGATAAATGTGATGGCGAAGGCTTTCCCAAAGAGCCGTTTCGCAGGCTATGACTTCTCTCAGGAGTCGATAAACAGGGCGAGGGCAGAAGCGGCGGAGATGGGTCTCACAAACACACGCTTCGAAGTGCAGGATGTAGCGGCGATAAACGAGCCGAAGCGGTACGGGCTGATAACCGCATTTGACGCGATACACGACCAGGCGCAGCCTGCCAGGGTGCTTAGCGCGATCCACAAATCGCTCAGCCCCGACGGAGTATTCCTCGCGCAGGACATACGGGCGTCGAGCCACGTTCATAAGAACCTCGACCACCCGCTAGGCCCGATCATCTACACTGTATCGTGCCTTCACTGCATGACGGTCTCGCTTGCGCTCAACGGCGAAGGGCTCGGCGCAGCCTGGGGCGAAGAGAAGGCCCTGGCGATGCTGGCCGACGCAGGGTTTAAAACCGTGGAGGTCAAACAGTTCCCCCACGACATCATGAACAACTACTACATAACCAAGAAACAGTAACTCCCTCTCAAATCTCAAATCTGAGATTTTAGACCCTGCCGGGCGGGCGATTTTTCGACGCTTCCCGGCAGGGTCTAAAATCTCAAATCTCAAATCTGAGTCCAGGGCTGTAACAAAGTCGCTTGACAAGCAAAGCTAG
>DASTET010000406.1:0-3647 GCA_035709445.1 Blastocatellia bacterium
GAGCCTGGCAGGCGTGGGATTCGATAGGACTACTATCAAGATGTATGCAGACCCCTCGGTGAAGCATAACACTTTTGAGCTGCGCGCTTCCGGCGAGTTCGGCGAGGTCAGCCTCAATCTTAAGAACAATCCCTATCCCGAAAACCCCAAGACAGGCCGCCTGGTTGTCTTGAGTGTGATCCGCGCCATCCGCAGGTTGCAGGAGAGTGTGATCATCGGCTGGTAATTCCGGGAGGTCGTGTTCGGCAACGGAGGTGATTAGAGATGAAGCCGTCAAGGGCGAGGACATATGAAAACCTTATAGCAGGCCGGTGGGTCGCATCATCGAGCGGCGAAACTTTCGATAGCGTGAACCCAGCCGATTCGTCAGACGTGGTCGGATATTTTCAGCAGTCGACGGTTGAAGAGGCCCGGCAGGCCATCGAAGCAGCTAGAGATGCTTATCCTTCGTGGTCCGAGACTGCGCCTTCGCGCCGCGCTGAAGTGCTGCACAGGGCCGCGCAGCTTATCGAAGCTAACGCCTCCGAGCTTGCCCGGCTGCTTACGCGCGAAGAAGGGAAGACGCTTGCCGAAAGCGCTGCGGAGGTCAAACGCACGGCGGCCAACTTCAGGTTCTATGCCAACGAAGCGTATCTGATGAGCGGCGAAACGCTGCCGTCGGATGAGCCGTCGACTTTTCTTTACACATTGAGGATGCCGCTCGGAGTCGTCTCTGTTATTACGCCGTGGAATTTCCCGCTGGCTATCCCTTCGCGAAAGATCGCGCCCGCGCTTGCGGCGGGCAACACCGTGGTCTATAAGCCCGCGTCGCTTACGCCGCTGATGGCGATAAAGCTCGGCGAAGTCCTTTCCGAAGCCGGGATGCCCGAAGGCGTCATCAACGTCATCACCGGCCCTGCCTCTACTGTCGGCAACGAGATGGTGAGCAATTCTCACATAAGCGCCATCACCTTCACAGGATCCTATAATGTCGGCGACCTGATACAGCACAGGGCCGAGACCACCTGCCGCACACAGCTTGAGATGGGCGGCAAGAACCCGATCATTGTGCTTGAAGATGCCGAACTCGACCTTGCGGTCTCATGCACTATTCAGGGAGCATTCGGGCTCACGGGTCAGGCGTGCACGGGTACGAGCCGCGCCATAGTCGTTAAAGAGGTGCTCGACGAGTTTACTGAAAAACTGATAGCCGCCACCGCGCGGTTGAAAATCGGAGACGGGCTGGGTGAGGGAGTGAAGATGGGGCCGGTCGCCGACGCCGGGCAGGAGAAGACCATACTCTCTTATATCGATATCGGGAAAGAGGAAGGCGCGGAGTTGCTATACGGCGGGCGGAAGCTGAGCGGCGAAGGATATGATCGAGGCTATTTCATAGAGCCTGCCATCTTCGGCGGCGTGCGCCCCCGTATGCGCATCGCCCAGGAAGAGATCTTCGGCCCGGTGCTTGGGCTAATCGAAGCCGAAGATTTCGATGAGGCTATACAGATAGCGAACGGCGTGGAGTATGGACTCTCTTCATCGATATGCACGCGAGACCTCAGACGCGCGCAGCGTTTCGCCCGCGTGATAGAGGCGGGCATGGTGAAGATCAATCAGCCGACTACGGGCGTCGCGCTCAACGCGCCGTTCGGAGGGATGAAGAGGTCGAGCACAGAGACGTTTCGCGAGCAGGGCCGTATGGCGATGGAGTTCTTCACGCGGGTCAAGACGGTCTCAATGAGGTATGGCGACTGAGCAAATGAAAGGCGTCTGAAAGATGATTCGAGATTTGCTGGACCGCGGCAGCCCATCGAGCGTGGCCATATCGGTCGCAGGCGGCGCATCCCTTTCTTACGAACGACTGCGCGGCGAGGTCGATGAACTTGCGGCGAAGCTCAGCGGAGCGGGGATCGGTCGCGGTGATCGTATCGCCATTGCGCTGCCGAACGGGCTTGAGGCGGTCGTCTCTTTTCTTGCCGCTTCGATCGCGGGAACGGCAGCTCCGCTCAACCCTGCTTATAAGCTGGATGAATTTCGCTTCTATCTCGGAGACACAGGCGCAAGAGCCCTCATAGTCCCGCCTGAAGGAGCAGACGAAGCCCGAAGGGCGGCAGACGCCCGGACGCTGATTATCGAAGTGGAAGCCGGTTCCGAAGGTAAGATACGATCCTCTTGCGAGAACACGAAGCCGGTCATAAATCCCGCGCTCGATGATACTGCGCTGGTCTTACACACGAGCGGCACGACGAGCAGGCCCAAGCGCGTGCCGCTCTCGCATAGAAATATCATGACCTCTGCCCGGAACGTCGCCGAGACTTACGGCCTCACCTCCGAAGATGTGTCGCTGTGCGTCATGCCGCTGTTTCATGTGCACGGGCTGGTCGCTTCCACGCTTGCGACGCTGTACACGGGCGGGACTGTGGTTGTTGTGCCGCGTTTCAACCCGCTCTCCTTCTGGGCGAGCGTGAGAGATTATGGCGCGACGTGGTACTCGGCCGTCCCGACTATTCATCAGGTCCTGCTTTCGAGGGCAAGGAGTGGCTCGCGACCGGCAGGGGCAGAGAACCTGCGATTCATTCGTTCTTGCAGCGCCTCGCTCCCGGCGCAGATGATGGCCGATATGGAGGAGAGGTTCGGTGTGCCGGTTGTCGAAGCCTACGGGATGACAGAGGCGGCGCATCAGATGGCGTCGAACTTTCTCCCGCCAGGCACCCGTAAGCCGGGCTCGGTCGGTCGCGGGACCGGCGTGCAGATAACGATCCTCGATGATAAGGGAAACGCGCTCGCCACGGGCAGCAGGGGCGAAGTGGCGATAAAAGGGCCGAACGTCTTCAGCGGGTACGAAGAGAACCCCGAAGCCAACGCCGCATCGTTCACCGACGGGTGGTTTCGCACTGGCGACGAGGGGTCTGTCGACAGCGACGGCTTCCTTGTGCTGACGGGCCGCATAAAAGAGCTTATCAACCGGGGCGGAGAAAAGATCTCGCCGCGAGAGGTCGACGAGGCGCTTCTGGCCCATGGCGCGGTCTCGGAAGCGGTATGCTTCGGGATACCGGATAAAGTTTATGGGGAAGAGGTCGCGGCTGCGGTAGTCTTGCAGGGGGAGGCGAGCGAATCGGAGTTGATTGCGCATTGCAAATCTTTGCTCGCCGATTTCAAAGCGCCGAAGGTAATCTACCTAATCGACGCCATTCCGCGCACTGCGACCGGCAAAGTGCAGCGGCGCAACGTGGCCGCAGAGATACTGAAAAGCGATTGAGGGTTTTCTGTTATGAAGTTCGCCGTGGTCGGAGCGGGCGCGGTCGGCGCGTTCGTCGGCGCGATGCTGGCAAAATCCGGTGAAGACGTGACGCTAATCGCGCGAGGTGCGCACCTCCGCGCGATGCAACAGAATGGCGTGCGCGTACACGGATCGCTCGGAGAATTCGTCGTGCGCGTTCGGGCGACGGATGACCCGGCAGAGGTAGGCAAAGTCGATGTCGTATTCCTTGCGGTCAAAGCGCACAGCCTCACTGAAATGGCGCCGCGACTTGCCCCCCTGCTGGGGCGCTCGACTGCCATCGTGACCGCGCAGAATGGGATACCCTGGTGGTATTTTCATAAGCACGGCGGCGAATGGGAAGGCATGCGGATCGAGGCGGTCGATCCCGGCGGCGTGATAACCGAAA
>DASTET010000407.1:0-4650 GCA_035709445.1 Blastocatellia bacterium
TGCTCGCTTCTCTAACCCGAAATGCAGTCTAAAATCGTTATGCGAGATATAACTCGCGCCGCTTCGCACTTCGTCTATCTGAATCAAATCTCCGCTCACGACCTTTACTCGCGCCCCTATCCCGTCGCGATTGCTGCGCGACCCGACCGTTTTAATGATCACGCTGTTGCCTGCGTTCCCCCCGTCGTTGCGCAGAAGCGATGGCGCTCCGTCCAGGTCGTTGACGACCATATCGACATCGCCGTCGTTATCGATATCCCCGAACGCAACCCCGCGACTCGTTCGCTTCTCAAGCAGCGGCGCGCCGAGATGCGCGGCCACTTCCGAAAAGGTCCCGTTGCGGTTGTTTTTGTGAAGCAGCTTGCGCTGGCGGTAGCCGGCATCCAGGTTGGCTTTATCTACCTGCGGGTATACGTGCCCGTTAGCGACAAACAGGTCGAGCCATCCGTCGTTGTCGTAATCGAAGAACTTGGTCCCCCATCCAACGTAAGGCAGGCTCACTTCAGCAACCTTCGCGGCATACGATACGTCGGCGAACATACTCTTGCCCATGCCGCGATAGAGCACGTTGTACTCTTGAGAAAAATTGGTGGCGAAGATATCGAGCTTGCCGTCGCGGTCGTAATCGCCGACAGTAACTCCCATGCAAGCCTGCTCGCCCCCGTTCTCGTTGACCGCCGCGCCGGAGACGAAGCCTATGTCCTTGAACGTGCCGTCGCCGTTGTTCTTATAGAGGAAGTTGGGCGTGGCATCATTCGCCACGAACAGATCGACGAAGCCATCCTCGTCGAAATCGCTCCAGATCACTCCCATTCCATAATACCCGTTCGGGTCGGATACTCCGGCCTTCGCCGACACATCGGTAAATGTCCCGTCTCCGTTGTTGCGGTAAAGCGTATCTCCGGCTCCGGGCAGCCCTCTCGGCCCGCACTGGACCTCAATCCCGCGATAGAGGCAGGGGCGTTCGTTCGAAGGCAGTTTATCGACATCGAAGTTGACGTAGTTGGCGACGAAGAGATCGAGGTCGCCGTCATTATCATAATCGGCGAAGGCCGCGCCGGAAGACCACCTGGGATCGCCTACTCCCGCGGCCACGGTGACATCCTTAAACGTGCCGTCGCCGTTGTTCTTAAAGAGGCGGTTCTTACCGAGACAGGTGACGTAGAGATCGTCCCACCCGTCATTATTGTAATCTCCGACGCAGACGCCCATGCCCCATCCCGTATCGCCTGCGCCCGCCTTTGCAGTCACATTCGTAAATGTCCCGTTGCCGTTGTTGCGGTAAAGCTCGCTCTGCGGTTTTGTCGGGGATTTCAACAGGTCCATCGTGAGCGAGTTTACGAAGTATATATCGAGATGCCCGTCATTATCGTAATCGGTGAGCGCCACGCCCCCGCTCATCGACTCGACTATATACCTCTTCTCAGGCGACGAGACGTGCTTGAAGGTTATGCCCGCCTGAGCTGTGATATCGACAAAGCGAACCGCGCCGTTCAACGCATGCGCTCGCGGCATGAGGCCGGGCGAGAGCAGCGCGGCCAGCGACAGTACGAACATGCATTTTCTGAAGCGAGACGCAAAAGCTCGGACCATCACATTCAACCACAGAGGACACAGAGGGACACGGAGGCTCATACAGGACTCTCCTCTGTGATCCTCTGTGTCCTCTGTGGTGAGTTGTACTATTCTCCTGTAGCTCGATTCAGAAAACAAAATTGACCACCTCACATCGGGTTCGACCCTTTACGTTCATTCTCTTTGAGCTGTTTGAATAACTCGAAGCTCTTCTGCGCATCCGCCTCGCGCCCGGCTGCCGTATAAGCGCGGCCAAGCTGGTAATGAATATGCGGCTTATCAGGTCCAAGCTTCACAGCCGTCTCAAGCGTCTCGATAGCCCCCTTCACATCGCCCTCTGAGAGCAACGCCTTTCCAAGCTCGAACCTCGCGTCGGCATAGTCGGGCTTCTGCTCGATCACTTCCCGCATCAGTCTCATGCCGCGCTCGGTCTGCCGGTTTGTGAGCAGCACGACCCCGAGGTGAAACTTTGCCTGGATGTCTCCGGGGTTTACCCTAAGCTCTGCCTCGAACTCGCGCGCGGCCTCGTCAAACCTGCCCATCTTGATATAGATCAGCCCGCTGTAGTAGCGAGCCATCGGCAGGCGGCTGTCCATCTCCGTAGCCTTTTTCAGCTCTTCGAGCGCCTTCTCGTCCTCGTTCCCCGCATGATGGGCCTGGCCCAGCAGTACATGGACCTGCGCGCTGTCGCCGTGCGTCAGGAGCATCTTTCGTATGATGTCGCCCGCCTCATTCATCTTCCCCTCTTTTATGAGCGACAGGCTCAGCATGTAATAGAGGCCGACGTTGTTCGGTCTCGACGGCAGCACCTCGGCGAGCAGCGCGGAAGCCTTTCTGTAATCCTCCGCCGTGAAATAACAGATTCCCAGAAGATGCTTTGCCGAAAGATTCGAGGAGTCGTTCTTCAGCTCAAGCTCAAGCGGGCCGATGGCCTCTTTGTGCTGCTCGGTCTTGTGATAAGCGAGACCGAGGTTGTAACCGGCGCCCGCAAGGCCAGGGTCCCAGACAATCGCAGAGCGAAAGTGCTCTATCGCCGATCTAAAATCCTGGCCGTCGGCGTGTAACAATCCGGTCTGATTATGTATCTTCGCCACCACGCCGCCGTACAGGGTTTCGAGCCGCTTCAGCTCATCCTTCTTTTTCGCGTCCGGCTTTCTGCTTACTGAGAGGACTCTTCCTTCATCTTCCGTTCCGGGCTGTCCGTCCCTTCGCTCTTCAGGGTTCAGATAGGCGACGATCTTTTCGCGGTCCGTAGCCAGCGCCTTTGCCTTCAGCTCTCTTGCTATCTCAAGCTCCTTCTGTCCTTCTTCGACGCGGCCCACCCTGACGAGAGATTGCCCCAGCAGAAAATGGGCCTCTTCCGCGTGCGGGCTGTTTTTGTCCATCTCAGGGTTCAGCTCCATAGCCTTTGCGAGCGACTCGATGGCCTTTTCGTACTGGCGAAGCCCGTGGTAAGCGTTGCCGAGAAAGAGCCGGACGTCCGGGTTTTCAGGTCTGAGCCGCGCAGCCTTCTCAAGCAGGCTGGCCGCTTCTTCATATTGCCTTTCGACGACACAGACCACTCCGAGGTTATAGAGGGCGAGGAACTCCTCCGGGTACATTTTAAGCTCGGTCCTGAACTCGGCTGCGGCCTCGTTGAGCTTGAGCGTCCCGTCTTTCAGCAGGTATGTCAGACCGAGGTTGTAATGAACGCGCGGGTACTTCGGGTTGAGCGCGATGGCCTTCTTGAATTCTGCGATCGCTTCGTCAAGGTGGCCCGTCTCGCGATACCCCCTCCCGAAGAGATTATGGACCTCGGGCCTGCTGCCCAGCCTTTGCAGCATGAGGTTGAATATCTGCCGGGCGGGCGCAACTCGCTGCTGTTTGAGCCGGGCCAGCGCCAATGTATAAGCCACATCGATATCTGCGGGCGCGAGCTTCAAAGCGGCCTCAAGCTCGCTTGCCGCCTTATCGAACTGGCGAAGCATGAAATTGACCTTGCCGAGCATGTGATGCGCAGCCGTGCTCCTGGGATTGGCAGCGAGCGTTCTCTCAAGCGGAGGGATGGCCTTCTCATACTGATAAGTATGGAAATAGGCGGTCGCCAGATCGATCATCACCTCTTCAGAAACCGCGCCATAATCGACCGCCCGCTCGAGCGCCGTGACAGCTTTTTGATACTCCATTCCTGCGAGGAGGACCTTTCCGAGATTGCGATAGCCTTCGCCGAGGGCAACGAGGTATTCGGTCTCGGCCATCTTCAGATTACCGGCGCGATGGAAATCCTGCGCCGCCTTGTAATGCCTCTGAATTGGATCATCGGGCGGCCGGAAGGCCACAGTCAGAAACAAAAGAGGAAAGAGTGCAAGGCGGAGATACATATCAGAACCTGACCTTCGTTATTTCTTCTTCAGTTTTTCGGCGCTTCTCTTTATGTGGTCGCTCAGCTCGATGATGCTCAGCAGGTCGCCGCCGGCCTTCGTCGATTGCTCCACATCGACTGTGGATGGGGTCTGGAGTATAGGGTTATCGATAAAGGTCGCGATCAGGTTGCAGAGCCGGATCAGCGCGTCTTTAATCTCACCGTCTGCGTACTCGATCTGGCTTTTCGGCTTCTGGTCCTGCCCCTCAGGGGCGGGCGGCATCAGATAAGTCTTCAGCCGGTCGGCTCGTTTGTTTATCTCCCCGGCCTCTTCAGAAATCAGCTTGTAGTCGAGCGGCTTGTTTGCCAGAAGGTTGCGCACCATCCCGTTGCGAACGATCTGGATCTGCTTGAAGTCTTCATTCACCTGCTTGATTGCGGCCTCGATCTGTTTCTGGTCCAGCTTATCAATTGCGGCTCTCGCCTCCATGGTCCGGAGCATCGCCTCGCGGTGTTCCCTTTCGCGCTGCTGGCGCTTCAAATCGGTCTCGCCCGGCGGTCTCCTCGCTTGCAGGGCCGGGGTGGCATCTGCGAAGGCTGCCGCCAAAGAGACAGCCGCAGCCAGACAGTAAACCGTGTGTGCAACTATTCGCGGTCTCTGGTTTCTCATAGCCATTCTCCTTCTCTGCGGTCTCTTTCGCAGGATGCCACAGGTCGGTTGTAAGAAGCCAGAA
>DASTET010000408.1:0-4231 GCA_035709445.1 Blastocatellia bacterium
CCCCCGCCCGGCAGCAGAGAATAGGCGCCGGCCACAACCGCGACGGTGAGCGCTGTTATCGTCAATATGCGTGCTGCGTACTTCCCTCTGGTCTTCTCTTTACGTTTCATACGTCTCCTCGATAAAGAATGAGCATAACCGGCCAGAAAAGATCCGGCCCCGGCTCAAAAGCTTACCACGAATCGCCGCCCAAGCGCAGTCTATTATCAGGGCCTTTACAGGCGCTTGCGCTCGCGAACCCGCGCGCTTGCATTAAAGTGCCGGGGCTTCTCTTTTACCCGCTGGCGGTGCGAGCCCGCGTGCCGCCGCTCAAGGATGATCCGGCAGACCGTGAGCGCAAGCAGCCGGTGTATGAACCGCGCTTCCCATTTCATGACGGGTTTGACTTCGATCCGCACAGTGGTCTGAGTCCGCCGACGGGTCTCGAAGCGAAAGACCAGCAGAGTCGATGTGTAAAACTCTTTGTGTATAGAGTAGGACGACTCGGACCGGAAGCGGCTGTCCCAGGATCTTACCAGGCAGAAATCGTCGCCTTCGGCCATCTCGACGCGAAGGTCCTCGCGATGCGGATTGGTGCGCGACCGCTCTATCAGAAACGATTCGCTCCCGTCATCGGAGATCACCGATATGCGCTTGTCGAGCGCGCTTACATTTATCTCGAAGCGAGTCCCATCGATCTCATAAACGGCCCGGCGCATACCTCGCCAGCGAAGCCGCGCTATTATGCGACCGTTGATCGTAAAAAGATGCCGGGCGCGGCTGAAGCCTTCGCGCCGCACGACTATCTCGCCGTCTCCCATAAAATCGCGCTCGAAGGCTTCGCCCGCCGCTGCCTTTAAAATCTCTACACCTGTTTTCATATACCCAACGTTAAGCCCCGATGTAGCGGGCGTACAGACCGCGCGCAATTGCCGGGTCCGACGTCCCTCGAATTATGCTTCGCGCGTCTCGAAATACGGTTATATCGTACTGCTCGACGCGAAACCTGAGAAGGAAATCGTTAAATGCCACGTCGCCGAGCGGTTCGAGCCGCCGGGCCATCTCCGCGAAGTCGACGCGCGCCGACCCCGCTCTTGCTATCTGCACCGCGTTGCGCCCGCAGAGCGTCGTCGTCACCTGTCGGCCCTCGCCCCTGAGGAACTCGAACTCGCGACGGCGGCACGTGATGCAATCCTTCGCGCCCTCGAACTCTCGAAGGTCTATGCGGCTCATCTGAAAATCCCATACATCTATGCGGACAAGCGACCGGTGAAGCCGGTCGGTCTGGCCTGTCAGAATCTTTATCGCCTCGATGGTCTGAATCGAGCTGATGATCGATACGACGGGCATCAGCACGCCCGCCGTATCGCAGGTCGGCCCGGCACCGGGTTCGGGCATGGCTTCGAGCACGCAGCGCAGGCAAGGGCCTTTCGCAATCTCGATTGTCATCGTCAGCCCGTACGATCCGACTGCCGCGCCGTAGACCCAGGGCACGCCCGCTTTTACGCATGCGTCGTTTATCAGAAAGCGGGTCTCGAAATTATCCGTACCGTCGAGCACGACATCTGCCCCGCTTATGATCTCCTCGATGTTGTCAAAGCTCACGTCCTCGACCACAGGCTCGACCGTTATGCTCGAGTTTACTCGGTTGAGTCGCCGGGCGGCGGCGACGGCTTTCGGGAGCCGGTCGCGCGCGTCGCTCTCTTCGAACATGATCTGGCGCTGGAGGTTGGATTCCTCCACGAAGTCGCGGTCTGCGAGCACGAGCGAGCCGACGCCCGCGCGGGCGAGCGTCTCGGCCTGGAGCGCGCCGAGCGCGCCGCAGCCGATTATCACAGCCCTTGACCGCGAGAGACGCTCCTGGCCCGCCGCGCCTATGCCTTCAAACAGTATCTGCCGCGAATACCTCTCTTTTATGTCCATGTTCAAACTCAAATATAAGTCGAGCGAGTCGAGCGAGTCTAGCGTGTCTGGCGAGTCTCGAATCCTGCCGGCCACTGACAGGCATTGCTGGGCGTTGCACGCAGTCTGAGCATCGGATATATTCTTTGCCGATTCAGTATGACTAATGAAAGAGTGGTAGCGACCAACCGGGAAGCCTACCACAGCTACCATATCATCGAGACCCACGAGTGCGGCATCGCGCTCACCGGCACAGAAGTAAAGTCGATACGCGAAGGCCGCTGCAACCTCAAAGACAGCTACGGCCAGATACGCCAGGGCGAGGCCTGGCTGCTAAACGCGCACATAAGCCCATACAGCCACGGCAATCGCGAGAACCACAACCCGACCCGCACTCGAAAACTGCTCATGCACCGCGCGGAGATCAACCGGCTCGCGGGCAAGGTGCAGGAGAAAGGGCTCACGCTCGTCCCTACACGTATCTATTTCAAGAATGGCCGCATAAAATTGGAGCTTGCGGTGGCGAAAGGAAAGAAACTCTACGACAAACGCGAAACCGAGCGACGGCGCGAGGCCGACCGCGAAGCGCGACAGGCGATCAAGGAAAGGAGCAGGTAAGACGGGACCCCCGGTCCTGGACCCTGAAAGAAGATGGAAGTAAGAGCAGAGTTCAGCAAATTCTACGACGTCGAGGCCGATGCGCTGGTCGTCATGATATACGAAGGTGAGCGCGCCGACGAGGGCGCGCTCAAGGAGCTCGACGCGCGCGCGGGCGGAGTGTTGAATGACCTGATCGGAAGCGACGAGATGCGCGGCAAACAGGGCGATATGGTCTATATATACCGTCCGGGCAATCTCCGCGCGCGCCGTCTTCTGCTGGTAGGCGCGGGCAAGCGCGAGGATTTTTCGCTCGACACCATTCGCAGGATGGCTGGCTCGGCGGCCCGCTATCTTCGCAGCAAAGGCGCGCGCTCGATGGCCGTGCTTCGCCGCTCGCAGCTCGACCTCGGCAAAAGCGCGCAGGCGGCGGTCGAGGGCGCGCTCATAGGGCTGTTCGAGCCCGATATGTACAAGACCGAAAACAAAGAAGAGCGCTACATCGAAGAGCTTATACTGGTCGCCGCCCATTCCGGTTCGGAAGACGCGCTCGCCGAAGGGGTCGAGTGCGGGCGAATAATAGGCGAGGCGGTCAATTTCGCCCGCGAGCTTTCGAACGAGCCCAGCTCGACGCTGACGCCCTCGGAGCTTGCCGAGCGCGCGAGAGAGACGGCCACGCGATACGGGCTCGATATAGATATTCTCGACGAAGCGCGCATGAAGGAGCTCGGCATGGGCGCGCTGCTCGGGGTGGCGCGCGGCTCGGATGAGCCCGCAAAGCTGATCGTTCTGCGTTACACGCCCGATGAGTCGGAGCCGATGGGCAATGATGCCGACGTGGTGGCGATAGTGGGCAAGGGGATCACCTTCGATTCGGGCGGCATATCGATCAAGCCTGCCGAAGGCATGGAGAAGATGAAATACGATATGTCGGGCGCTGCGGCAACGCTTGCCGCGATGCGGGCGATTGCCCAGCTCAAGCCGAGGGTGAACGTAATAGGGCTTATGCCCGCGACCGAGAACATGCCTTCGGGCCGCGCCTACAAACCGGGCGACGTCTTGCGGGCGATGAGCGGCAAGACCATAGAGGTTGTAAACACCGATGCCGAAGGCCGCCTGATACTGGCCGACGCAATAACCTATGCGCGAAAGCTCGGCGCGACCCGGATAATCGATCTGGCGACGCTCACTGGCGCTGTCTCAATCGCGCTCGGCCCGGTCAACGTGGCGATACTCGGCAATGACCAGGCTTTCGTCGATGAGATACGCGAGGCGGGCCGCGAAGTCGGCGAGCGGTTCTGGCAGCTTCCGATGGATAAAGAGTATCGCGATATGATCAAGAGCGATATCGCCGATATAAAGAACTCGGCAGGCCGATATGCCGGGACGATAACGGCGGCTTACTTCCTGCGCGAATTCGCCGAAGAGACCCCGTGGGTCCACCTCGACATCGCCGGTACAGCCTGGGAGACCGAGCGCAAACCGCACCTGGCAAAAGGCCCGACGGGAGTTGCAATCCGCGCTCTCATAAACTATGTCTGTAATCACGCGGCGAAGTAGTCTAGCGAGTCTGGCGCGTCTGCCGCGTCGTTTTAATGACAGACATCGCTTAATCAGGTGATTGACCGTAATCAAAAACGTCAAGAGCGGGGCGCGCCAGACGTGCCAGACGCGCCAGACTCGCTAGACTGTTCTGGACGCGCTAGACGTTAGACTCGCTAGACTCGCCAGACTGTTATGAGGTTTTCTCGCT
>DASTET010000409.1:0-2602 GCA_035709445.1 Blastocatellia bacterium
GCTTGCAGCCGCTCCGGCGTTATAGGTATCTCCGTCACGAACGCGCCCGTGGCGTTGAAGACGGCGGCGGCGATAGCAGGCGCGGCCCCGTCCATAGGCAGCTCGCCCACGCCTTTCGCGCCGAACGGGCCGTGCGGATACTCTCGCTCTACGATGATCGTCTCCATCTCAGGCGCGTCGAGAGATGTCGGGATGATGTAGTTCGTCAGGCGGTCGTTTACGATCCTGCCGTTATCCCACACAATCTCTTCGAGCAGCCCGTATCCGACCGCTTGCAGCGTCCCGCCTTCGATCTGTCCCTCGGCGAGCAGCGGATTGATCGCGCGGCCTATGTCCTGAGCAGTGGTTATCTTTGAAACGGTAACCTCATAAGTGTCCATGTCGACTTCTATCTCGGCCACCTCTGCGCCCCACGAATAGACAGGATATGCGTCGCCCGAATAGGTCTCGTCATCCCACGAGATGCCGGGCGGGCTCGCGTACCTGGCGGCCGCCTTCAGCTCTCCATTTTGAGCGATGTATTCGCGCGCGATCTCTTCGAGGCTACTGACGCGCTCTCCGTCGCGGACGAGCCATCCATCGACAAGGCTCGCTTCGGTCGAGCCGTAGAATTCGGCGGCGAAGCGCGCGAGCCTCTCTTTCGCTTCGCGCGCGGCCAACTGCACAACGCGGCCAACCACCATGCAGGTGCGCGAGGCCACAGTAGGCCCGCTGTCGGGCACGCGCGATGTATCGGGGTCTTCGATCTCAACATCATCGAAGCTTATGCCTAGCTCGTCGGCCACTATCTGACAGAAGATGGTGCGTGTTCCCTGCCCTATCTCGGTCGAGCCCGAGAGCACGCGCGCGCGCCCTTCCGAAGTGATCTCGACTGCTGCCTGTGCTTTCATCTTCTCTTCGCCGCTTCCCGTAAACCCCGCGCCGTGAAAAAAGAACGAGAGCCCTATCCCGCGCCTTTTATGCGAGCCCGAGGCTCGCGCAAGCCTTGCCCTTTTCTCTTTATACCCGGACCTTGCGACCGCCGCATCGAGCACATCCTGAGAGCCGACGCTCCAGGTGAGCCGCTGCCCGGTAGCGGTCGTGTCGCCCTCGCGCAGCATATTGATCCGCCTGATTTCGAGCGGGTCTATTCCAAGCTCGGCGGCGATCTTTTCGAGCTGCATCTCGTAAGCGAACGCCACCTGCGGAGCGCCGAACCCCCGAAATGCGCCGTTCGGCGGAGTGTTTGTCGCGACCGCGCGCCCTGTTATACGGACGTGCGGACAGGCATACGGGCCGAGCGCGTGAATCGCGGCGCGCGAAAGCACAACGGGCGTGAGCGTAATATAAGCCCCGCCGTCGAGCACTATATCGATCTCGCTTGCGATAAGCCTGCCCTCCCCTGTCACGCCGGTTCGGTGGCGGATTACTCCGGGGTGACGTTTGGTCGTCGCCGCGATGTCTTCGGCGCGGTCATAAATGAGCTTGACCGGGCGTTTTGCCTTGTAGGCGAGCAGCGCCGCGTGCGCGGCGATCATCGAGGGGTACTCCTCCTTGCCTCCGAACCCGCCTCCGGTAGCGGTTTGAATCACGACCGCCTGCTCGTCCGAAAGATTGAAGGCTTGCTTGAGCGCCTTGTGAACATAGTAAGGGCACTGCATCGAGCCGAGGACGGTCATCTCGCGCTCGCCGGGTATGGCGATCACCCCCTGCGGCTCGATGTAGAGCTGTTCCTGGTGAGGGACGCGATACACGCCTTCGATGATGCGGTCGGATAGCTCTAACCCTTCGCTCACATCGCCGCGCGCGATAACGAATCGCTTGAAGACATTATCTTCCCCGTAAATCAGCTCCGAGCATTCGAGCGAATCTTCTATAGTGAGCACCGGGGCGAGCGGCTCGTACTCGATATTGATGTGTCGAGCGGCAGCCTCGGCAGTCTCGCGCGCCTCGGCTGCGATCAGAAGTATCGGCTCGTCATAATGGCGGACCTCGCGCTCTGCAAGCAGCAGTTGATCGTTCTCTATCAGCGCGACGAAGTTGTTTCCGGGGATGTCTCGATAATCGGCGACTACTATGCGCGACCAGTCGAAGGCGGGATCGAACGAGATCGTTCTGATGCGGCCACGCGCAACGCGGCTGCGGACGGTCTTTCCGTAGAGCATCCCTTCGACGCGGATGTCATCTATGTAGCGGGCCGCGCCGGTCAGTTTTTCATGCCCTTCTTTGCGTAAGACGTTCGACCCTACCGCCATTTTGAGCGCTCACAATCTGCAAATTTTACCGCAGAGGACGCAGAGGAACGCAGAGGAATAAATGATCCTCTGCGTTCCTCTGCGATCAATTCTAATCTGCACCGGTTTATTACTCCTGTTTAACAACCCGTGCAAGTCGCTCGGCATGCTCTCGGGCATCTCGTATCACATCCTGCTCGTCGAGCGTGAGCAGGCGGCCTTCACGCATAACCACCCGTCCATCGATAAGCACGGTCTCGACATCGCTCGCCGTGGCCGAGTAGACGATGGCCGAGACGGGGTCGGGGTGCGGGATTGTGTGCAGCCGCTCCATATTTAGCAGCGTGAGGTCGGCCCGCTTGCCCGCTTCGATGCTCCCTATCTCGCCC
>DASTET010000410.1:0-5501 GCA_035709445.1 Blastocatellia bacterium
CGTTCGCTTTTTGCCGAACCCGCACTTCGTAGCCGACCTGCGCCCGCTCACGGGGCTTGATAAGCGGGTCATCGACTATCTCAGCGGCCACCCTGAGGTCGAAGAGACGATAACTCGATTCGTCGATATGCTGGCGTTTCTGCTGCCTCGGTTCAAGCGCGAGGCCAAGTCTTACGTGACCATAGGGGTGGGGTGCACGGGGGGGCGCCACCGGTCCGTTATGGTGGCCGAAGCCCTGCACAAGCGCCTGGCCGAACTCGGATACCCTTCCAGGGTCGTCCACCGGGACATCGAAAAGGATGAGCAGCGGTATCAGATTTGAGATTTGAGATTCGATTATGGTTGGCGGAGTCATAGTAACGCACGGGCAACTGGCCAATGAGCTGGTATCGGCAGCCGAGATGATCGTCGGCGAAATACGCCATATCACAGCGGTCTCTATCGGCTGGCACGATGACGTAGATGTAGCGCGCGAAGAGATCGCGCGGGCCGTGCAACGCGTCGATATGGGCAACGGGGTGCTTCTTCTCACCGATATGTTCGGCGGGACGCCGACCAATATCGCGGCGAGCTTTCTCGGCCAGGCCCCGGTCGAGATAGTCACCGGCGTCAATCTGCCCATGGTCATAAAGCTCGCCGAACAGGAAGAGAACGAGCAACTGGCCGATCTCGCCCGCCGCGTGCGCGACCAGGGCCAGCAGCAGATTCACCTTGCCAGCGATATCCTTCCGGGGTGATTTTGGGTTGATGCACTGATGGAAAACCGAGACGCTTCTGCTTTGCTTGAAGTCTCCGACCTCAGGGTCTATTTCGACACCGACGACGGGGCGGTCAAAGCAGTCGACGGCGTGAGCTTCGATATCTTCTCAGGAGAGATGCTGGGGCTTGTCGGCGAGTCGGGTTGCGGAAAATCGGTAACCGCTTTTTCAATACTCAGGCTCCTCGATTCGCCCCCTGCCCGATACGCAGGAGGCGAGATACGATTTCAAGGAGAGAACCTGCTCGTCCTCGAAGAGAAACGTATGCGCCGCGTGCGCGGCAGCCTGATATCGATGATATTTCAGGAGCCGATGTCTTCGCTCAATCCCATTATGACAATCGGCAAACAGATTACCGAGGCGGTGCTCGAACACCGGAAATTGTCGCGTCGCGGCGCGCGCGAAGTCGCGCTCGAAATGCTCAACCGCGTTCGCATCGCCTCGCCTGAATCCCGGTTCGATCAGTACCCTCATCAGATGTCGGGCGGGATGAAGCAACGGGCCATGATAGCGATAGCGCTGGCCTGCCGCCCCAGGCTGCTGATCGCCGATGAGCCGACCACTGCGCTCGACGTCACCATACAGGCGCAGATACTCGATCTGCTTGGAGAGTTGCAGCGCGAGCTGGACATGTCGGTGCTGCTCATCACTCATGATCTGGGGGTGGTCGCCGAGACCTGCGACCGGGTGGCGGTGATGTATGCAGGAAAGATAGTAGAGTATACGACCGTCTTCGAGTTGTTCGAGCGTCCCAAACATCCCTATACCCACGCGCTGTTTCGTTCGCTCCCGACTTTAAACGAAAAGAAAGATACGCTCGAAACCATTCGAGGCGCGGTCCCAAGCCCGCTCGACTTTCCGTCGGGTTGCCGCTTTCGAACTCGCTGCCCGAGGGCAGAAGAACTATGCAAACAGGAGCCGCCGCTCAGAGAGGTTGCAAAAGACCATCTGGTCGCGTGCCATATGGTCTAGCGGGTCTGGCGAGTCGCGAGTCTAGCGAGTCGCGAGTCTGGCGAGTCCCGCTGTTGACGGTGCTGATTACTATGCATTATGTGATTAAAGCGATGTCTGTCTCGAAAGCGACTCGCTAGACCCGCCAGACTCGCGACTCGCCAGACTGTTTTTATGGAAGATTTGTTAATAGTCGACAATCTTGTAAAGCACTATCCGGTGCGAAGGGGCGTTGTGCCCAAGACGGTCGGTGTAGTGCGCGCCGTCGACGGCATATCGTTTTCAATACCGCGAGGCGAGACGCTCGGTCTTGTCGGGGAATCGGGCTGCGGAAAGACTACCGCCGGGCGCACTATTCTCAGGTTGATCGAGCCCACGTCGGGGCGAGTGGTCTTCGATGGCCGCGATGTGTTTGGGCTGAGCCGAGGCGAGATGCGTCGCCTCAGACGCGAGATGCAGATTATCTTTCAGGACCCCTACGGTTCGCTCAACCCTCGAATGACGGTCGGCCGTATGCTCGAAGAACCATTGATGGTCCATCGCATCGGGCAGGAGGCCGGATCGAACGGCAGAATGACAAGGCGGCATACGCGTGAGCAGGCGGCCGAGCTTATGCGCCTCGTAGGGCTTGCGCCCGAGCACGCCAACCGCTATCCGCACGAGTTTTCGGGCGGTCAGCGCCAGCGCATAGGCATTGCTCGCGCGCTTGCGCTCAGGCCGAAGTTCGTCGTATGCGACGAAGCGGTATCGGCGCTCGACGTCTCGATACAGGCGCAGATACTGAACCTGCTCGGAGAGCTCCAGCAAAAACTCAATCTGACATACCTCTTCATCGCTCACGACCTGGCGGTCGTCAAGCACATATCCGACCGCGTGGCGGTGATGTATCTTGGCGAGATCGTAGAGGAAGCCTCATCCGAAGAATTATTCGCAAACCCGCTACACCCCTATACCCAGGCGCTGCTCGAATCGATCCCTGTGCCTGTCCCGCGCGCAAAGAGCGGGCGCGGCAGGCTCGAAGGAGACGCGCCCACGCCGGTCGACCCACCTCCCGGATGTCGATTCCACACACGCTGCCCCATAGCCGTGCCTGAGTGCAGGCTCGAAAAGCCTCCCCTGATCGAAATTGGGCGCGGCCATCGAGTAGCCTGCATCAAGACAGTCTAGCGAGTCTGGCGAGTCGAGAGTCTGGCGAGTCCCGCTCCTCGCGGCGCTGATTACTTTGCAACATTTGATTTATGCGATGTCTGTCACGAAAGCGACTCGCTAGACTCACGACTCGCCAGACTCGCCAGACTGTTTTTGCTAAACCAGAAATTAAGAGGTTGGTACACTCGATTATGCGAAAACCCTGATAATTCGGGCCTACTCTCAATGTGGAGTGTACCAAGCTTCTGCTTTCTGGTTTAGACTTCTTCGGTGGTGTTTTCGTCGTCACGCACTCGCGTCAGGCTGCCGGTGTTACGATAACTGTTATAGGGCTGCGCAGGCATGACGAGCGAGCCGGTGTTGGACTGGTGGTTATGGTTGTGATACCCGTGACGGCTGTCGGCCTTTGTTATCTCGTCTATATGCGCGTCCAGCTCGATAAACTGATCGGCCACGTCTATCAGGCGCGGGCTTGTGTTGCTTCGAAAGCCTGCAAGCTCGACCCTTACGCCTTTATAAGCGACCGCGTTTATCGCATAGGCGAAATCCTCGTCTCCTGAGACGAGAACGGCGGTGTCGTATTTGTCGGCGAGAGAGAGCATGTCGACGGCAATCTCTACGTCGAGATTGGCCTTTTTGGTCCCGTCGGCGTAGGTCTTGAGCTCTTTTTCGACCACGCGGTAGCCGTTCCTGCGCATCCAGAGCAGGAAGCCTTGCTGGCGCTCGGCTTTCTCGTCGACTCCGGTGTAGAAAAAGGCCCGTAAAAGCGGCGAATTCCCTCGAAGAAAACTCAAAAACTTTGCGTAGTCAATCTCAACTCCAACCGATCTTGCTGCGTGAAATAGGTTATTTCCGTCAATGAATATAGTGATCTTACCCCTCATACCTTTCCTCATTACTTTTATCCAAACCCTCAAAGAGCAATTTATATACACTCAATGTCTAACATACCGCATGCGAGCTTGCAAGCGGGCGATGCGCCGAAGTAGTATCAACCGTGTCGCAGCGTATCTCCCCGATGTGCTTCACATCTCTATTCAATCATCGCCGGTAAGAGGTAGCAAACCACTATGCGGACCTTCGCAATACAGCTCGGCCTGTTGCTGACGCTCGCTCTCTTCCAACCGCAGGCCGCGACTAACAGGCAGGATACGCCCTCCGCCGGGCAACTGTTTGCCGTGCGCGGCGAGGTCGTCAGTATAAAGAAAGAGGGCCGAGGCATGCTGGTCCTTACCGTGCAGCCCGACAAGGGTTTTCGAGAAGCGACCGTCCGCGCGCGCGAGAATGATCTCGTAGGAAGCGCCGTAAGACGTTCTGGCCGCGTCGATCTGTTCGGGCTGCTTTCCGATGACGAGCGCGAGGACGAGGCGATTACGGCGGCTGAGCTGGGCGAAGGCGATGTGGTATCGATAATCTTCGATCCGCGACTCGATAACCGCTCGCTCGAAATCTACATCCATTAGAGCCCGCCTCTGTTGCTTTGCGCCGCGTCGGGCTGCTCTGTATAATTAACGACGGCCGCATCCCCGGCCAATAAACATATAGAGGAGTTAGATTAAAGTCTATGCGTAGGATCTCTGTTGTCGTTCTTGCATTAATGGTTCTCTCAGTCGCCTCGGCTGTCGCCTCAGCTTCGGAAAGCGCGAAAAAGAACGTTACTAACAAGCGGTGCCCGGTCATGAACAGCGAGGCGAGCGAGAAGTTCCGCGCCGAGTACAACGGGCAATATGTCTATTTCTGCTGTCAGGGCTGCGTGAAGATGTTCGAGAAGGCGCCCGAGACATACATCGCCAAGCTCTCGAAGGAAGACCAGGAAGCCATCAAACCCAATGAAGTCTGCCCTGTGACGGATGACAAGATAACCGACAGGACGCGGTGGATCGAACACGAAGGTCGCAAAGTATACTTCTGCTGCGACGGCTGTGCGGATATGTTCAAGCAGAAGATCGCCGACAAGAAGTCAGGCGATTAAGCCGGTCCCGAACTTAGTAAGCTCTCCCTATCTTAAAACGTAAAAATGCAGGCGGCGGGCGGCAAGTGACGGCGGGTTTTTCTATGCGCCTCGTCCGCCGCCCCGATTACGGAGGCGCAAGGTGTTCTTGACCAGGAGCCGCGCACTGATGACGTCGGTCTTGCTGTGCGCAATCTTTTTTGTATCGTGCAGCCCCAAAGCGAATATCGCGGTGATCGAGACGGACCTCGGCACTATAAAGATAGAGCTTCTTTCCGGCGACGCGCCCGCGACGGCTGAGAATTTTCGGCAGCTTGCCGAGCGGGGCTTCTATAACGGGCTCATCTTCCACCGGGTGATCAAAGGTTTCATGATTCAGGGCGGCGACCCGAAAGGCAACGGGACCGGGGGCGAAACGGCGGACGGCAACCCGCTGCCCAACGAGGTAGACCTCAATTCCCCTCTCTACCAGGGCGGCTATCAGCGCGGTCTTGTGGCCATGGCCAACCGGGGCAGACCCGAGACGGGTACGAGCCAGTTTTTCATAATGCACCAGAACTATGCGCTTCAGCCCAGTTACACTATCTTCGGTCGAGTCATCGAAGGTATGGAGGTCGTCGACCAGATCGCTTCGGCCCCCACGAGCGGCCCTATGAATCGGCCCGTAACGCCCGTGGCTATGAATAAGGTCT
>DASTET010000411.1:0-4285 GCA_035709445.1 Blastocatellia bacterium
ACATAAAGGTAACCATGACGCGGGACCTCTATGCCAATCCTGACCGATTGTCCCTCGCGGAAAAAAGTATTAGCTTTGACTCGCTCCGCCAATAACTGATTAGAAGTGCCGCCAGGCTTTTGTTCCAGTAGCCTCGGCTTATCAGGTGAATCACCCTGCGTAATGTTACGCAACCTCCAGACGGTAATACCTATGAACTCATCCACACCTTGTTGTTTATGTCTTGATCTACGCCCCGAACCTTTCTTGGATTTATTTCGCGCAGCCGCAAATCTCTATATCCTACAAACCGCGCATGACGTCTTGTTGATCCTCCCGCACGTATTGAAGAAACACCGGATATGTGTCGCTCGAAGCAAAAAGAATAGTGATGAACGCAAACCAACACATAAGAGCCCTTAGACGGTGAGACATTTCAGTTGCTCCTCCCGGGCGCTTCATAGATGTCCATTTTGTAGGCGACCCGAGTTGTAGATATTTTGTCGAAAACTCATCCTCTAGAATAAGACTTCTAATAACCGAGGAGTACTTCTTGTTCCGTTACTTCCTAACGCCATATAAAGGTTCATCAGGAAAAAGAACTTATATGGTATTATTTCAGATCCCGGCAGGCTCGATTGTTCGTTTAGCCAGGCTTACATAGCGAATGGCGGTCCATATTATCGTCCACATCACGTGGAATCTTCAAGGCTTTCAAACGATTTCGCATGATGCAATTTTCCAGAGCCATCCTGTACGGCAACAGACTTCATTCTAGCTACTCAGCAATTAGCCGTTTTCACACTTCTGGTCCCGGGGACTGAGTTTGACGGCCTCTCAATCCTTGACTCGCTGCCGCATCATCAGGAAGATAGGCGCTGGCGGATGGGTGAAGTCTATTTGGCTCAGGATAAGAGACTGGAGCGTAATTTATGCAAAAAAAGAGCATGAAGACTATTCTGGAAAAGTACGGGTACTTTGAAGATGTCTTCGAATTCGTGCGTACAGAGGGCGGTTCTCTAAACGAGGGCGGCCCGGTCGCGGAGAAAGTGTACGTCATATACAGCCCCACTGGCTTCAGGCGGATGTATGACGGGGCGAACTGGGAGACCGAGTTTGAGGAAGACCTGAAGAATCGTATATTCGAATCCGGCTCCTGAGCGATCTTTCCAGTAGATAAGGAGGATAAAGAATGGATCCGAAAGCGACTCGGAGCCAGTCTCATTCGAGCGCGAACCGCCGGGCTTTTCTCAAAGGTCTGGCCGGGGGCGCGGCTGCGCTCTCGGTTTTTCCCGTTTCCGGTCCGGCCCGCTCAAATGACATATTGCCGGGCGTCTCCGCGCGTTTCGTCGGCGATACCCTGAGCGAATCGTACTGGCGGCTGGTAAAAGAACAGTTCAGCATAAAACCTAAGCTCATCCTGCTTAATGCCGCCAATCTCTGCCCGTCCCCTTACCTGGTAAGAGACACGGTCTTTCGACTGACTGAGGATATTGACAGCGATGTCTCTTTCCAGAATCGCGAGAAGTTCGATTCGCTTCGGGAAGAGGCGCGTCGTAAGCTCGCAGCCTTTATGGGCGCTTCCGACGACGAGATCGCCATAGTCAGAAACACCAGTGAAGCAAACAATATCATTGTCGCCGGCCTACAGCTTCGAGCCGGCGATGAGGTGGTGATCTTTGACCAGAACCATCCGACCAACAATATCGCCTGGGACGTGCGAGGCGTCCGGGTCGGCTTCAGTGTAAAGCGCGTCGGACTTGCGCAACCGCCGGAGAGCGTCGAAGGTATCCTGAGCGCATTCCGCTCAGCGCTCTCAGCCAGAACCAGAGTGCTGGCCTTCACCGATGTATCCAACACGACCGGGGTGAAGCTGCCCGCGAAAGAACTTTGCCGGATGGCCCGCGAACGCGGCATCTACACGCATATAGACGGCGCACAAACATTCGGCGCCCTCTCACTCAATCTCCATGAGATGGGGTGCGACTCATACGCCGCGAGCGCGCACAAGTGGTTTATGGGGCCTAAGGAAGCAGGCGTTCTATATATCCGGCGGGATCGGATAGCCGAAATCTGGCCGAGCGTGGTCGGCATCGGATGGGGTGATAAGGTCGAAACATCGGCGCGCGGGGCGCGTAAGTTCGAGACGCTCGGCCAGCGCGACGATGCTGCCGTGTCGGCGATGGGGACCACGGTGGACTTTCATAACCTGATAGGCCCCGGACGAATCGAGGCGCGCATAATGGAGCTGGCAACTGCGCTAAAAGAAGGCATCGGCAAGCTCGCGGGCGCGAGACTTCATACTTCTATGCGCCCCGAGTTGAGCGCCGGGGTCTGCGTTGTGAGCTTTCAAGGGATTGACCCGCGAAGAATCTTCGACTCCCTGTACGCAAAGCATGGAATAGCCGGAGCGCCGACCGGCGGCGTCCGATTCTGCCCGCATATCTACAACACGCAGGAAGAGGTTGATCGCACGATAAGAGCAGTCGGCGAAGTGATCAAAGAGTTAGGCTGACGGGCGATATCTTAATTGAGGGAAGACTCGCAGGCAGCGCGCGCGCGGCTTCCACGGGGCCGACGAAGATACCATTCCGCCACATTCCCTCTATGCGCGTGTTCAAACAATTCTGTAGAATCTCACGGATGAGAATGCTCTACGTAATTATAGTGTTGCTGCTGATAGTCCCGACCGGACCTAACTACGGCCAGACAGGGTCTGCACTCGGACCGGGAAGAAAGTACACGAGCGTCGAAAGGATGAGCCTGGATCGCCTTCGCTCTGTGCATGAAGACATCATCCGCTATCAGCGCAGCCGCAAAAACGTTCAGCTTAAGACGGACTACAACGACTACCGAGCAATACTGCATGCCCACGCAGAAGACTCGCCACACACCGGCGGCACTAGAGATGAGATGCTCAAAGCGGCAAAGGCCGCAGGCGTCCGCATCATTATGCTAACCGATCACAGGCAGGCTGACCGCGATTTCATAAACGATAGCTGGAGAGGAGTACGCGATGAAGTGCTGTTTATCCCCGGCGCCGAGGCCGAAGGGTTTCTTATTTATCCCATGCGATCGATTAGCGGAAAAGAGCCGGGATCACGCGAAGAACTCATAAGGACGGTTAAAGAGGGCGGGGGCAACATATTCCTCTCTCATGTAGAAGATAAGCTCGACTGGCGGACGGACGGACTCGACGGGCTGGAGATCTACAACCACCACACGGATGTGAAGGATGAGACCGAGTTTAACAGGTGGCTTCGAGGAGCTTTAGCTGATTTAAAGAGGCTGCGCGAGATCGAGCAGGCCCTCGCCCTATACCCTCAAGAGGTGTTCGCGTCTCAGCAGGATTACCTCTCGCCCATAATAGAGAAGTGGGATAGAGACTCTATGCTGCACCGCTTGACCGCGGTAGCGGCCAACGACTGTCATCATAATCAGGTCTTCACCATCACGGCGGTAGATGAGAAAACCGTTGAGGTCAGCCTGATAACGAGCCGGCCTGTAACAACCCGGCTGTCGATGGGGCAGGTGCCGGGGATGGATGGGCTACTCAAAGGGCGCAGGCAGGGTGAAGTGATAGCGAGACTGGATTTCGACCCTTACGAGCGGAGCTTCCGCTACGTCTCGACTCATATCCTGGCAAAGAGTCTTACCGAGCGGGAGGTCCGGGATGCGCTACGCCAGGGGCATGCTTACGTCGCACACGACTGGCTTTGCGACCCGACCGGGTTCGCTTTTATAGTTCGCACAGACGGCAGCAAAGCGGTCTCTATCATGGGTGATGAAGTAAATAGAAGGCCGGGACTGAAGATAGAAGCGGAGACTCCTGTGACGGCCACTCTGAAGTTATTTCATAACGGACAAGAGAGAAAGTCCGTTGTGGGACGGCGGATGAGTTTTGAGCCTGAGGCTTCGGGCGCATACCGGCTCGAAGCATGGCTTGAGGTAGACGGCGAGATGCGCCCGTGGATCTACTCGAATCCCATCTATGTACGCTGACCGACAATTCCTGCGTTGGCGGAATTGAATGCAAACAAGGCTGGTCGTCAGAGGTCCTTGCCAGCAACTAACTTCAGTGCTTTCAATTTCCATTTAGATGGGAAATAGAAGACAAGAGAGCCCAAAACGGTGTTCGAAGGGACGGTCAGAACCAGGCATTGCGAGTGAGTTTTAGAAAGAACATACCACCGTTGTCCCACCGAGCTTCATCTACATCATTGATCACGATGTACAGGTCTCCTGACTTTTTCGCTTCAATCGTAATAGGGTACCGCTCGCTTGACAGGTAAAGGAGCCGTTCCTG
>DASTET010000412.1:0-2150 GCA_035709445.1 Blastocatellia bacterium
AAACAACGGCTACTCAAGGCTGCTTGAGTGTGCCAACCTCGTGCAGCTTGGTTTAGCTTTATTGAACTCGGAGAGCGAGCAATTCTTTCCAGCCGGTCAAGCTGCGTATCACTCAAATCACTGGACCTGAATCTGTAAATCTGCTCAACGATATGTGAACTGCCGTGATATGAATCCATCGGTTCGCTGAAACTCCAGATTTCTAAGATGCTAATCAGTTCATCAGTTGAACAGTTCTGCCATGCATTGAAAATCTCTACCCGGCGAGCAACCCGTAAGATGTCGGCCTGCTGTGCTTCAAGCGTCTCCAAAGTTATGGCTGTCGACTCGAAGTATCTTCCTACAGTTGGGTCATCATAGTCTGTTGACATAGAAGATAGCGGGGCGATCCTCTGTTCAATGGTATCCTGGGCGGGGAGCGGGTGTACTGCGATAATGACGCCCTTGTCTTCGGCCCAGACGACGAAGCACCGTTCAGACCTTCTTATCAATTCGAGAGCGTCTTCGTTGGATAACATTAACTTGCTCCTAATCGACTTAACGCCGGGCATCACCGGGCGCGCGAGCCGTACCCCCTGTTTCATGAGAGACTCACTTCGCGCGTTCCGGCGCATGCTCCTATTAGGCATCCTTTCACCTGGTCCTGGCACGACCTGTACTCGCAAAGTAAACCGCATTCGGGGCGCCTGACCGAGCCACAGCTATGTCTGGAAGCCCATCCCCATTTAGATCTGCAATGGCGAAGCCGTAGACGGTGCCCTTGTTGTCGCCAAAGTGGATGGGGGTGTAGCCTCGACCCGAAATACTGTGGTAATAGATAGTCGAGGGAGCTTCGACATTGCCTACGATGATATCGATCCTCCCATCTCGGTTCAGGTCGCTGACCGCAAGCGAGTATGGCTTCACTTTGCCGCTATCGACGGCCACGCCCGGCGAGAATGTGCCTTCCTTCTGGCCGTAATAAATCGCGACGCCCCGCCGTTCATCAATGGCGACGATGTCACGCAAACCGTCGCCATCCAGGTCTGCTGCTTCGGCCATCCGAATTGCCGCGTCCGCCGGGGCGAACGCGACCCGCCTCAACTCTGAATATTCTGCATTAGCGCTTGCGAGATACACATAGCTCTGGCCACCGTCACGATGCGGAACGGCGAGGTCTATTAGCCCGTCGTGATTGAAGTCGGCAGGGGTGATGGTCGTCGCGGATTCGCGGGAGAATGGAATGCAGTCGGCGTCGAAGCGGCCCTTCCCCTTATTCAGACAGATGTAGTTGGCGCCCCTGTCCGTTCGGTTGGCGACGATGATATCAGGCTGGCCATCGCCGTTGAGATCGGCCACGCTCGCGTTGCGAGTCTCCCACTCGGGTCGGCCGTATGCTGACCCGGTCTGGAAGCGTCCCTTTCCATCGTTCAAGTAGATGACTTTAGGGTCTGGTTTGTCATTGCTGAGCACCACATCCAGATCGCCGTCCCCGTCAATGTCGACCAGGCGACCAGAGTACGAGCGGTAGGGAGCCTCGCCGATATTGTAGGCTTTCGGAAAACGGCCCCGACCGTCGCCGAGGAGCACCCGGCTCATCAGGGGCCAATGCCGTCCCTTGACCAGCAAGATATCGAGATTGCCATCTCCGTTCAGGTCACCGATGCTCACGTTGGCTGAGGTTTCGGAGGTCGTCTCAAGCTGGAGGGCGCGATCAAAGCGTGGGAAAGTTTGAGAACTGGGAGCCGTCTGAAACTGCGCCACAGCGCTGTTACTGTCTTGACCGCCCGGAGGTAAGGCAGCCATCAGGGCGAGACCAGCGATTAATACTATCAGCGGAACTTTCATACACATTTCGCAGCCTCCCTCAGGGGCTAGTGCTCGCCTAGCCCCCTCGCCTCAGACGAGCAGTGCCTGGATGCATAACGCTGGGCCACGCCGAGCACGCGAGTGGTACTGGCCATCCATGCGAGATTCGATTCGCGCGCGGGTGCTTTCCTTTATAACGACCGCGCGTTACGCGCCCGGGCAGCCGGGTCGAATGCCAGTCTTCACCGCCGGAATCACATGTTCGAGCAGGATTCTCCTGCCCAACGTAGCGCCGGTGGTAAAGTCGTTATAGCGGCCTGCGAAAACTGTCACGACCATGCTGAGTCCCGGCAGCACGAATA
>DASTET010000413.1:0-3463 GCA_035709445.1 Blastocatellia bacterium
TGTGACAGAAGTCGCGCTCGCGGTCGTGCTGCTTATAGGCGCGGGCCTCATGCTTAGAAGCTTCATGCGGCTTCAGAGCGTCGATCCGGGGATAAGAGCAGAGAACCTGCTTACAATCCAGCTCTCGCTTCCGCAGGCGGATTACGCAAAGAACGAGCAATCGCGCAGCTTCTACGAGCGGCTGATAGGGCGATTAGGCTCGATGCCCGGAGTCGAGTCGGTCGGCGCGGTAAACATACTCCCGCTCGGAGGAGGGTTCTCCTGCGACAGCTTCAAGCGCGACGACAGGCCGGTCGCGCCCGGTCAGGAGCCGTGCGCCGAGTACAGATCGATCACAGAGGGTTATTTCCGCTCGATGGGTATCGAGCTTGTTCGCGGGCGCGCGTTTTCGGAACGCGACCGAGATGCGTCTGCGCCCGTAGCCATGATCAATGAAGCCTTCGCGCGGGAATTCTTCCCCGGCGAAGACCCGCTGGGGATGAGGATCACTCCCGACACCGGCAAACAGGTCTCGCGCGAGATCGTCGGCGTGGTCCGTGACGTGAAGCACTTCGGGCTCGATTCAGAAGCGAGGCCCGAACTCTACGTGCCTTTCATGCAAGACCCCTGGCCGAGATCGATGGCGCTTGTGATTCGCGCAAGCTCCAACCCGGAGGGCCTCATCGCCCCTGCGCGCGCCGAGGTATGGGCGATGGATAAGGACCTGCCGGTCCTCAATCCGCGTACGATGGAGCAACTGGTCGAAAGATCGGTTGCGATGACGCGGTTTCGCGCCTTCCTCATAGGACTCTTCGCTGCGCTCGCGCTCGTTCTCGCGTCGCTCGGAATATACGGCGTCATCTCTTATTCGGTCACGCAGCGGACGCACGAGATAGGGATACGCATGGCGCTTGGAGCAGTGCAGGGCGATATTATGAAGCTGGTCGTGAGGCAGGGAGTTTTGCTCGCCGTCATAGGCATCGCAATAGGTGTAGGCGCAGCGGCGGGGCTGACTCGCGTCCTGCAAAGCCTCCTGTTCGAGGTTAGCGCGACCGATCCATTTATCTTCGCCACAGTCTCGGGCCTTTTACTATTAGTGGCGCTTCTGGCGAGTCTTCTGCCCGCTCGCCGCGCTATGAAGATAGACCCCATACAGGCGCTTCGTTGCGAATGAAGCAAAACGAATGCAGGAAACGATACTCGGATTTTTTTTGAGGGGGAGATAATGCATTCGATTCTTCAAGACCTCAGATATAGCGTCAGGACCCAGGCAAAAAGGCCAGGATTTACGGCGCTGATCGTCATCGCGATCGCGCTGGGGATCGGCGCGAACACGGCGGTCTTCAGCGTGGTCAATGCCTTCTTACTCAGGCCGCTTCCTTACAGAGACCCCGGCCGTCTCGTGCGGATTCAATCGACCTTCAATTCAAAAGAGCTTGGCGTCTCCTATGTCGATTACCTTGACTGGAAGCAGCAGAGTCGCAGCTTCGAAGAGATTGCCTTTTTCAATAATAGCTGGCTGGCCAACCTCGAATTTGGCGACGAGGTCGAGACGCTGCAAGGTGTGCTCGGCACGGCCAATCTCCTGGCCGTGCTCGGAGTAGAGCCTCTGATCGGCCGCGGCTTCAGCCCTGAAGATGATCGCGCTGATGTGGAGAAGGTCGTGTTGATAAGCCACGGCCTGTGGACTCGCAGGTACGGGGCTCAAAGTGACGTCATAGGGCAGAAACTGAGCATAGACCGGTCACCCTACACGATAATCGGGGTAATGCCGCCCGGCTTCAAGTTCCCCTCGCAGACCGAGCTATGGATCCCGGCAGCCCGCTGGTTCAATAAAGAGAGCCGGGGGATGCGAATAGACAAAGCCATCGCCCGGTTAAGCCCAGGCGTCGACCTGGCGCAGGCCCGCGCCGAGATGGAGAGCATAGCTTCCAGCCTTGCTGCCGAATATCCCAATACAAATGCAGGGGTGGGCGTTTCGCTTGTGAGCGAGCGCGGTTTATGGGTAGGCGAGATACGAGCGTCGTTGATCCTGTTGCTTGCGGCCTGCGGGTTTGTGCTTCTCATCGCCTGCGCCAACGTGGCAAACCTGCTGCTTGTGCGGTCGGGCTCCCGCGCAAGGGAGATCGCAATAAGGTGTGCGCTTGGCGCCTCGCGGATGAGGTTGGTCAGGTTGCTGCTTATAGAAAGCCTCGTCTTATCACTTTCGGGCGCGCTGCTCGGCTTGCTTGTGGCGGTATGGGGCATCGAGGCTCTTGTCGCATCGATACCCGTGGAGCTGCCTTTCTGGATAGATATAAAGATCGATAGCGGAGTGCTGGCATTCACCCTGGCGGTCTCAGTTCTCACAGGACTCCTGTTCGGCCTTGTCCCGGCTTTGCACGCGACCGGGCTCGACCTGACGGGGTCGCTCAAAGAAGGGAGCAGATCATCGGCAGGAAGGACCGCGCGCCGCGTCCGCCGGTTGCTCGTCGTCTCGGAGGTCGCGCTTGCGCTCCTGCTGCTGATCGGCGCGGGGTTGATGATGAAGAGCTTCATTTCGGTCCAGAGGCTCGATCCGGGATTCATCGCAGAGAACGTGTTGAGCATCGAGACCAACTTCTCCGTACGTAACGACCTGACTCCTGAAAAGCGGATTGAGATATTCAGACAGTCTATCGAGCGGATAGAGTTGCTGCCCGGCGTGGAGGCTGTAGGGGCCAACAGCGATCTCCCATTTATCGGCCAGGAGACGTGGGACCGCGTCGACTTCACCGTTGAGGGCCAATCCATAGAAGACTACGAAGCCAACCCGCTTGCAAATTATCAGCTCGTCGATCCGGGCTATTTCCGGGCGATGAGCATTCCGCTTATAAGGGGGCGCTGGTTCGATGAGCGGGACGCGGCGAGCGGGCTGAGCCCGGTAGTGATAAGCGCGAATATGGCCGAACGCTTATGGCCGGGAGATGATCCGGTCGGCAAGCGATTGAAGGTCGGCGAGCCGTCGGCCGATTACCCGTGGATGACAGTCATCGGTGTCGTCGGCGCAGTCAGACATAACGGGTTGCTTTCCGAGGCAGGGTTCGATCTGTACGCGCCTTACCGCGTCCCCATGAAGGAGATGCATATCGTGGCGCGGACCGGCGGCAACCCGATGAGCATAGCCACAGCCGTGCGCAAAGAGATATGGTCTGTCTCGACCGATGTCGGGATCAACAGGGTGGTCCCGCTCCGAGAGATTGTCGATAGCTCGATCTGGCAGCCGCGACTATGGGGCCTTCTCTTCGGCATCTTCTCGGCCGTCGCCCTTATGCTTGCCGCAGCGGGGATATACGGAGTCATCTCTTACACGGTCAGCCAGAGGACCGCGGAGATAGCGATACGCATCGCGCTCGGCGCTCGCCATATCGATGTGCTCCGTCTCGTCCTCAAAGAGGGGATCGCTATGATCGCGGTGGGAACGGCGATAGGCTTCGCGGGCGCTCTTCTGGCCGCGCGCGTGCTC
>DASTET010000414.1:0-3106 GCA_035709445.1 Blastocatellia bacterium
TTCTTAGGAGTCGGTCCGTCGACGCTTAATGGTTCTCTTTAACTGGAAGCCAGGGATTTCGGGGATTTCTGGCAGGCAGGTCGAAACGACTCAACTGACTTTTCCGACTGCTAGTATGGGCAGGGTCGGTTTGTCTGAGCCGCCTTCCGGCTCAAGAGTGATCGCAGCAGCGGCGACATTGTCGATGTCCGAGGGGACCGGCACAAGCGCCAGCCCGTGGCCCGACTGGTCTGGTCTTATGAGCCCTGCGCTTTTCTGATCGTCAGGGGTTACAAACCATAGCTGATAGACTTTACCGGGCGGGGCGGGAGGAAGGCTTGCCGTGACAATCCACCGATTTGTGGATTTATCCCAGTAAATCTCAGCCGATGCGTTTGGGGCAGGCTCCTGTCCCGCGAGCTTTATAAGCCTTATATTCTGAGAATCGGGCTGCGCGCGAAACTCATCGATCTGTCCCTGAGCGATTGCAAGGTCCTGTTGGAGAGCAGATTTCTGCCGGTCAGCCTGTCTCCAGGCGAGGAATGAGACCAGCGTAAAGATGGCCAGAGAAGCCGCTATAGCCCAGGGGATAAAGGTCCGGGTTGTCTTAACTGGTCCGGTTACAGGATTAGACTCTACGGACCCCGCCTGTCCCGCGAGGTTTTCGACCCGATTTGAGGACCGAGGTTCTTTCTCAAGCCTGCTGATGAGCAGATCACGCACATACGGAGAGGGCGTCGCCTCCGCCGCAGTGAAACCGAGCTCCTGGACAACGCCGTCAAACTGCGAGTAGGCGGCGCTGCATGCCGGGCACTCGTCGCGCATATGAATCTCGAAGGCGCGCGCCTCGATCTGGCTGAGGGCTCCGAGCGCGTAGAGCGCTGCGGTCTCAAGTGTCTCTGCTGTAATCTTATCGTGCCTCAAAACAAGAATCCTTCCTCAAATCTCAAAACTACGCACTATCCAGAATACGGAAGCTTTCGGGCGCAACCAGCAGAAAGAGCGTCCCGCCTTCCGTGTACGTGGACTCGTGGGTGCTCCCGGCCTCCGCTTTATGGTAATCGCCGGGCCCCAGCCTATCGCCGTGCACGTAACAATCACCTTCAAGTATAAAGAACTGTTCGTCTCCCTCGTGCATATGCCGGGGGAGATGGGTCCCTGGCAACATCCGAACCAGCGATGTTACATTCCCCGTCGCCTTATCGACTGAGAGCGGCTTGACTAGCACGCCCTCCATTATCGGCTTCCAGTCGCCTTCGCCCGAATATACTGTCAGGAAGCAGTCTCGATCATTTCGGGCCAGCCGAGTCATCAGTTCCTGTCTCAACCCGGGGGGAGGAGCTACTTCGCCAGCCGCGAGCGCGAGGTTCGAGACCACAGTCGCATAAGAGAAAAGCTCGGTCCTGCAAGCCTCACACCCGTCTGCTAGGTGCTTATCAAAGACGAAAGCCTCCTCCTGGCTCAAGATGCCCAGCGCATAAAATGCTGCCATCTCCTTCAACTCATCGCGAGGAGGCGGCCTGCTCATAGGTCTTCCCCAAGAATCGGTTTGAGCGCTTCGCGCAGCTTCATCATGCCAAGCCGTGTCCTTGTCTTCACGGTGCCAAGAGGCTGACCGAGCTGCAAAGCGATCTCGCTATGGCTCAATCCCGAATAATAAGCCAGCTCGATCACCTGCCGCTGCTCGGGCGAGAGCGTATCGAGCGCTGCCCTGACCAGCCGCTGGCGCTCGGAAGTTGCAGTCGCTTCTTCCGGGCTGAGAGTCGAAGAGGCAAGATCGGTAAAGTTTTCAATCGGCTCCTTGTTCTGTTGATCGTGCTTTCCTGACCGGAGCCTGTCTATAGCGCGACTGCGCGCTATGGTCATCAACCACGCGAGAGGGGCCCCACGACTCCTATCGTAGAGCGCTGCCTGACGCCATACCTGGGTATAGACATCGAGCAGGACCTCCTCAGCCGTGGCGCGGTCACCAAGTATCCGCAAAATCAGGCCAAATACGAGCCGGCTTGTTGAGTCATAAAGAGTGGTTAGTGCGGATTGATCGCCTTCAGCCACTCTCCTGATGAGCGCAACCCAGTCTTGATCACGTGACCGAATCTCAATTGAGTCCCGGGGCGATCTCAATTTTTCCCCCTCGCTTGTTTCTTACGAAATACAGATTAAACATGGATTTGCGCGATAAGCGCCTTTTTGGCGCAAACCCCGAATAGCGTCTCAACCGCATTGAGAGTTCACCATAATACAACGAAGAAAGTGAATTCCTAAAGCAAACTGTGGCTTTTTAGGACAAATCCGGTCAGGAATCTCAGATATGCCTCTTTTCGGCGAGCAGGATAACAGAGAGCCCGAACGGGAAGCTCATACGCTCGAGCAGCCGGGACTCGAACTTCAAAACGCTGGAAAATGCGCTGTTCATCCATTCGCTTACGGGCTTGACGTCCGAAGAAGAACCGCCCGTCAACCGGGTCAGAATCCTGTGTGGGACCGCTGCCCAAAAAAGGAGAGTGTTCGCGTATGTGGCCCGCTTACGCGAAAAACCCAGCGAGCGTATAATCGCGGACATCTCTTTGAGTGTAAATCTGTGGCGTGTGCCGACGGCCAGATCGTGTGAGCCGCGAAGCCACTGGTAAGCGGGCTCGCGGATGAAGAGCAGACCCCCCGGCTTGAGTACGCGGTGCATCTCGGAAAGAGCCCGTCGAACGCCTTCTTCATCGAGCTGATATACGACATCAAAACAGGTGACAAGATCGAACTGGCTCGGCCCAAAAGGGAGACAGTCGACGGATGCGATTGCCGCGCTATCTATGCCGCGCTCTTTCCACAACCGGGCTGCCTCCTTCGATGAGTCGACGCCGAATGCGGCCTCTGCCTCAAACCTCTCTTTGATCCAGCTAAGCGAGTATCCGGTCCCGCACCCTACATCGAGCACGCTCAGCCCGGTCCTGCCCGAAAGGTCCTTATCAAGGAGCGATGCAGTGACGGCGCGCATGCCTTCGTACCACCAGAGGCGGTCCTCAAGCTCAAACATCGCCCGATATTCTTCGCTTCGCATCTCGCCGGATGAGGCGCAGCTCTTTACCGCTTCTGCCGTGTCTGGTCCGCAGGCATGATGGTCTCGACCGTTTCT
>DASTET010000415.1:0-3128 GCA_035709445.1 Blastocatellia bacterium
CCTCCGCGCGCTCCGGTGCATGCCTTTGTTAGACCCGTAGTCAAATAGAACCCGCTTTCTCCTCATATATACTTTGCCACCAATCAACAACCCTGCTTAACTCCTCTATCCTACCTGACTCTTTCGCATACGTCCTACAGCTCTCCAGGTATTCTATAACCGCTTCACACTGTTGTCTGTCCATAAGCTCGACTCGCGGCGACCAATATCCTTCAATGAGTCCAGGTTCATTCTGATGCCAAAAAAAGGTAAAACTGTGTCGTCCGCGAAGTAAGTCCTGAATTAAGAAGGCTGGCAAGTAATAATGCCAAGTCTGTGGGGTGAAGAGATACCAGAAGGGGATAGTTCTTCCGTCATCGCCGTCGCTACGGCAGCCGAAGAATTCGAGAGGAGATGAAGGCAGAGGGTAAAAAGACAGGCCGACATAAGATCCGGCGATTAATGCGAGAGCAGGGTCTGCGGGCGATTCAGCTAAAGCGGTTTGTGCCGAGAACTACTGATTCGAGCCACAATTTGGGCTACTCGGAGAATCTTTTGATAGGTGTGAAACTGCCGCCTGATCGACCGAACGAGGTAATAGTTGGCGACATCACCTACTTACCGCTCGAAGACGGGAGCTTCGTCTACCTGGCGAGTTGGGCAGACCTGTTGTCGCGGATGGTGATCGGCTGGGAGGTGGAGGACCATTTGCAAGAAGAGTTGATCGTTGAAGCCTTCGAGAAAGGATTGAGGAGGCGAGGAAGTTTACGCGAAGCGATAGTGCATAGTGATAGAGGGGGTCAATATGCCGGGAGCAGGCTTCGGTCGTTGTTGAAAGCGGCGGGATGTCGCCAATCGATGAGTCGAGCAGCAGACAGTTATGACAATGCGTATGCAGAGAGCTTCTTTTCACGCTACAAAGCAGAGTTGATCGAGGAGAGGGCATTTGCGAGTGTAGAAGAAGCGCGAATCGAGACGTTCAAATACATCGAGGGCTACTACAATCGGATACGGCGGCACTCGGCATCAGGGTATTTAAGCCCGGAAGAATATGAGCGAAAGTATTACCGAGAGGTAGAGAAAACTTTGACAGGAAATCAGAGAAAGGAGTAAGAGTTAAGCAACACTCGTGTCCGCGAAAATAGGACCACCCCAGGAAGTCAGCAAGAGGCCGAGTATTATCGGCTATCATCTGCCTTTGGTTGACCCTCGTTCAGCGCCTCATTGCTTATCGAGTCCGAGGGCATAGGACGGGTGATCTCAGCGGAACGGGCAGTACGACTTAAACGGGTCCGACCGACCCGAAACGGATCCAGGGTAAACTCAGCGGCGATCCACGGGAGTAACTATAAGCGAGTTCACAGCTTCTATCAATCGCCGCCTTCAGAAAGTCAAACGTCATCAGATGAGAGTCGAAGGCTACCGCAGAGGACCGTAAAGGTTTGATTATCCCTCTGCGCCCTCTGCGGTTAATCCTTCCTGTCCCTCGCTCGCCGACCGCGATACGGGGTCACTGGTCGAGAGAGTTAATCACCTCGTTTGCCCCTTGAATCAGAGGGGCGCCATCGGACGGGGTTAGCTTCCCGGCGTTTATGAAGGCGTTCACCTGATTGATGAAGGCGCGAAGCTGGTTGGCCGCAGCGTTGTTATTTCCCTTATCAGCGCTTTTCGCCGCCGCCCTCAGCTTCGCCATCAACGCGTTCGCCTGGCCGTGGTTGAGCACCCCGCGGCTTGCAAGCCCGCTCACACCGTCCATAAGCAGTTGTATCGCCGCCTGCGGCGTTGCGGACGGGCCGAGCCATCGCGCCACCGCGAAGTCGGAGCCCGTGCCTGGGAACGCGGCCAAACCGACCGCTACCATCTTGCCGTCGGGCTGGAGCGCGAGGTCATACGCCTCCGCGTACATGGTGCCGAAATCTGCCGTGACCACGCCATTCACCCCGAACGAGGTGTCGAGGCTCCCGTCACTCGCATACAATGCGAGCGCGAACCCATAATTCGCGCCCGCCACGTACAGCCCGCCCCCGGGCCGCGCAACGACGCTGGAAGCCGTACCCGCAATGGGGCCCGTGACAAGCCCGTCAGCGCCGAATGAGGCGTCGAGGTTACCATCCGGACCGTAACGGGCGACGGCGATGGTGTTGCCAGTGCTTACGGTAAACTTCGTCCCGGCCGCGACTATCTTCCCGTCCTCCTGGAGGGCGACGCACGAGGCCCAATCGGAGCCGCCGAAATCTGTCGTCACCAGGCCGCCGGACCCGAACGACGGGTCGAGACTCCCGTCCGCGTCGTAGCGGGCCAGGGCAAAGTCGTAGTTCACCGAATCGGTATAGGTGGCCTCTCCTGCGACGACAATTTTGCCGTCCGGCTGCAACGCCATAGACGCGGAATAGCTCCCACCGAAAGCGGTGAGCACAATCCCGCCGGCGCCGAACGAGGGGTCAAGGTCGCCATTTTGATCATAACGCGCGAGCGCAAGATCATTCGGTGTCCAAGGATCGAAATAATCTCCGGCCACAAGGATCTTGCCGTCGGGCTGGACCAGGATATCCTGGGCATACTCGACACCATTTATGCCGGTCGTCACCACACCGCCCGTGCCGAACGACTGGTCAAGGCTCCCGTCCGGGTTGTAGCACACCAGCGCGAAGTCCCTGTCCCTTGTGCTCTCTACCCTGGTGCTCCCTGCGACCAGTATCTTGCCGCCGGGCCCGATGGCGACGTCGTTTGCCGAGTCATCGGGGCTGCCGAGGTCCGTGACGACGCGGCCGCCCGCGCCGAATGACGGGTCAAGGCTGCCGTCAGGGTTGTAGCGCACGACGGCTATATCAAAGAATTCGGAGTCAGCGCTGAAGTTGTAGGTATAACCGGCCACTACTAGTTTCCCGTCCGGCTGGATGGCAACGGCAGATGCTACGTCTTCCTGGATAATAGTACCGCTGTAGAAGTCTGTTGTCACCAGGCCGCCCGTGCCGAAGGCCGGGTCAAGGTCTCCTGCCGCCGCCTGCGCTGCGGGCGGCGCTTTCCACGGCAGGACGACCATCACGATTACAAGGGGGAGGAGCAGGCGCGCGCGCCAGCCCCTCGGTCTTTCGATTGCGTATCTTCTCTGCGGTTGCGTTCTCATATGATTGCTCCTTGTTGTCACT
>DASTET010000416.1:0-12721 GCA_035709445.1 Blastocatellia bacterium
GCGAGAACTCCGATGTATTCCCGCTCGGATCGGTTGCAAGACAATTGACCCATCCGCCTGTAGGCGTGACGGTGAGCGTCACATCTATCGGAGCATTGCCGCTGGCGTCCGTGTGAAACAGCAACGGTAAAAAGTTAAGAACCTGCTGGTCCTGCCCCGGGTTCGACCCCATGCACTGCGAGCTGGAAAAGAACTGAACAAAGAAGTCTGTGTTGGGCGTGCTGTTCAGGCTGCCGACTATGTGTAGCATCCCGTTCGACAGCGTCACAGATGTCAGCACAGGGAAGTTCTGCAAATTATTCGCCCCGATGTCGAGGTCCTGAGGATCATTGGCGGTCACGCCTGCGAGGCCTAGATCGATGCCGAGCGTAGCGTTTGAATATATCGAATTGTCCTTGATGCTGATCCTTATTCCGGGGGTATTATTCGGGACATCGACATTAGGGATGCATACCCCCGCCGCTGTATTGAATGCGATAGTGTTGTTTTCGATCCGGTTGCCGTCGGCGTTGGCTGGCACCCTTATTCCGTCCCCGTTGTTTGCAAGCGAGGTCGTCCCCGTGACATCGGTCCCTATCAGGTTGCGCTGAATATCATTGCTGGTCGTGACCGGGCGGTCTATCTCGCCCACATCTATGCCGGCCCCGCTGCCAAATCCGTTCCCTGAGATCAGATTGCCCGCGCCGTCAGCCATGCCGCCAATAGTATTATTGGCTGCGCTGAAGAGCAGAAATACGCCCGCCGTCCCATTGCCTGCGCTCGCCGTGCCGCTCACATCGGTGCCTATGAAATTGCCCTGAACAAGGTTCCCGGTAGAAGAAGTGTCTCTTATGACTACCCCGTGAAAAACGTTCCCTGATACTGTATTGCGCGTCGAAGCAACCGTCCCGCCTACGGTGTTATCGTGGGCTGACAGACCGACCTGTACGCCTGTCCCGTTGGCGACAGCGCCTGAGCCTGCGGCATTGAGCCCAATCAGGTTTCCCTGTACAAGGGTCCCTGTCGTTGCGGAGCTTGACAGATCGATGCCCGTTCCATTCCCGGAGATGAGGTTGCCTGCCCCGGCGGTCGCGCCGCCTATGAAGTTGCCGGGCGAGCCGGGGGCGCTGTTTGTGCTTATGCCCGCGTGCGAGTTTCCTATCGCGGCAGTCCCGCTCGCGTTCGTGCCGATAAAGTTTCCCTGTATCAGATTGCCGGTAGCCGGATCGCTGTTGAAGGTCGTAAAGATTATCCCGCGACCGACGCCGCTTATCAGGTTACGCGCAGGCTGAGCGGTCCCGCCGATAAGGTTATTTGCCGTATCTACCTCTATGCCGTCGGTCAGAGGGTTCCCCAGATCGGAAGCGCCGACTATGTCCGTCCCAATGAAATTGCCTTCAATAATATTATTCGTCCCGTTTCGGATACGAATCGCGCAGGCGCCGAACCTGTTTATGACAAGCCCTCGCACCGTGCTGTTACCGGCAAGGACTGTCAGCCCGACCGAAGATGACCCTGCGCTCGACATGTCAAGCTCGACGAGAGGCGAGCCAGCAAAGCCCGGCTGAGTCGTCGCATCTATCGTCACGGCATCGACTATGTCCGGCAGCGACGAGAGCGGCGTTATGGTCTGGGCCCCTGAGCCTATGCTGAAGTGTATGATGTCCGCGCCGAGGTTAGTGTTGGAGTCGAGAAGGGCCTGTCTGAGTGAGCCCGGACCGCTGTCGTTCGTGTTGGTGACGACAAGGGGGGTCGGCGGCGGGTCTTCGCCGAAGATCAGGCTCCATCCTCCGTTCACATTGCCGCCCGGAGAGAGAGGGGTATCGTTTACCAGATACAGGCTCCAGACGCCGTTCGGATCGGTCCCGTCAAATACAGAGAGAGTCTCTGAATAAGGGCCGGCAGGGGCCGGAGCTGGAAATGTATCTGCGGTGTCGTTATTTGTCGGCCTGTATGTTCCGGAGGGGACCCCAAGCGAAGGTATGAAAGCCCCTGCGTCGTCATCAAAGACGAGATTGGTACTGCTCATAACCGACGGCCCGCCCGCATCCGACATCAGCAATACTTTCTGCCCCGATGGACCGACCAGCAATATATCTACTATGTGGGCTGTTATGTTGATATCTGTCAGCCTGACGCGGACCTTATCGACAGGCCCGGCCAGCCCGGAGACCGTTATGGTCGAAGGATAGGGCGAAGCGGCTGCCGGAGGCGAGAAAGCGGCAGGGACCGTAATCGGGTTCGTGTTAGAGAATGTATCCACAAGCGGCGCAAGCGTCAGGCTGCGCATCTCGCTTGACGGGGCTGTCATAGCGACCGAGGGTTTCGCAGAGCCTTCCCTCATTACTACGAGATCGCTCAGCGCATCTACGTCGAGCCTCATAGGCAGGACGGCCACCGGCTCGTTGTCTGCCTCCAATGCGGCGACGCGCGACGAAGTGACGATTTGAAGTCGCTTGCCGCCTGAGCCGACCTGTATGAGATCATCGAAACCGCCGGTCGAGAGCCGCGCAGGTATAAGCTTCGCCGAGGCAGCAGTGAAGGCAAGCCCCGCGGCAGGCTTCGATGTGAGGCTGCGGACCGGCCATCTATTGTTCGATGCCCCTCTGAGAACCCGAATCGTCTGATCGCCGGTCAAGACCGCGATGTCGTTATGATAGTCCCCTTCGAAGTTGCCTATCGCGACCGATGTGATGACGGGTGAGAATGCGCGGCGAGCGGTCCTTGCCCGGCTCACCCCGGCCTGCTCTCTTTTATCGAGCGACAGCTTTCTATCGCGACCGTAAAAGAAGACGAGCTCTCGACCGGAAGCGACCACAAGGTCAACAGGGTACTCGTCATCAAGCTGGCCGATGGCCATAGAGTATGCTTCGGCGGGCAAAAGGTGTTCTTCGGGCTGCGATCGCAAAGCGCCGTTCGGCCCCTCGAAGACGAGCGCCTTCGCCCCTTCATCACCCGCTATCGCCACGACGAGGTCCGTCAGCCCGTCGCGCCGGTTTATATCGCCCGCAGAGACCGCCGTGACTCTGCCGGGAAGGCTTATCACACGGGCCTCACCGAATCCTCCGCGACCGTCGCCCGGCAGCATGAGAAGCGAATTGCCGCCTCTTCGACACACAACGATATCCTGATGGCTATCTCCGTCAAAATCGCCCGCGTGTATAAAATCCGGCGGCTCGTTTACGCCAAAGACTCGTGCCGGTCCGAGAAAAGGGGAGGCCGTAAACGCGCCGGTCGCCTTGCGGTAGCGCGCTTCGGGCGCATTCGGGTATATCGAATCGCGGTTGCCCCGGTAGAGCGCGACCGCTGCGCCGCCCGCCCCTGCGTAACTGCTCACAAGGTCCGGCACGCCGTCTTCATCAAAGTCTGCCGAGGCTAGCGACAACGGTCTCGCGCTATCGCTTTCAAGCTCTTCGATGAGGTGAGTCTCGCCCGCAAAGGAGGTAATGACATCGCGCCCTCCGCCTAGACTTATCAAAGCGGCCTCCTGCCTGTCGATGCGAAGGCTGACTTTTTCGCTCAAGCGGGCCGGCGGGATGCTTGACTGGCGCGTAGCGGAATCAGCAACTGAATCCCACGCTATGGACTGCAAACCGACCGCCGAGGCTAGAAGCACGGTTGCGAGGCTTGCGGTGAGCCTGAATCCGGGGGACAGACTCTGGCTCCTCGTGCGGGATAAGCTCATGGTCTTACACCTCCCGATGTGTTTTACATCATCTCCGGCGCAGCCGAACTAAACCAGTGCGATGAGTTGACCGATTCCCGTGGAGTGAATGTTCGTAACAGGCTCGGAAAGGGGCTTCCGAGGCAGCAACCATCTTCGAGAGACCAGTATGAAAATGGCAGAATAAGATCGTCAGGCTACCTGCCGGTGCTGTCGGCAAGCGGCTTGACAAACAGATCGTCAACGGAGAACTTCTCAGGGCCTACAGTGCGAAAACCTATACCGCCTATCACAAATGTTTTATCAGGGTCCTTGTAAGAGCCAAAGTTTTCGGCAATACCTGTCGAAGCCGGAGTGATGGTATGGCCGATCTCGTCACCGAGGACCTTTATATTTATCGTATACTCGCCGCCTGCCTCCAGCCTGGCTATGACCGGGACCGATTGGACATGGTTGGACAGGTCGAGTTTGTTATCGCGGACAATATAGACGTTGAACCTGTTCTTGAAAAGCCCTTCAGGCCCGGAGAGGTAGAACAGGTAATAGCTCCCCGCATCGCGGGCGCGCACGGCCCACGCCGCGCCTTTGCCGTCCGTGAGCTTCAGGTGAAACTGCATCTCAAAATTTCTGTACTGTATCCCGGTCGGAAATCCGAGCACTGGCGAGTTTGCAATGTTCAGCCGACCGCTGATTATGTTCCAGCCCGAAGCAGGCATCGTCCATCGCTTCACATTCACAACATCGAAGTCGTCGCTGAACTCGGCGGATGTCGGAAGCGGCACAAGCCTTCGTGTGATAGCTACCGGATTTCGAAACTCGAACTGGCGCGTCTCTTTGAACTCTTCGTAGCCGTCCTTGACCAGCTTGATCTCGTGGCTCCCCAGCGCGACATCGGAAAGGACAAGCTTGCCGTCTGCGGGCGTCTTTCCCAGCGGGCGGCTGTCTAAAAATACCGCCGTCCCGGGATCTGTGGTAACCGAAAGCTCTGTAGTGGCGCGCTCAAGAGTGAGGATTCGCGTGTATTCGCTGCCCGCTTCTATATTGAATTTACGCTCGACTATGGCATATTCGGGATGATCATATACTACAGTGCGCGGGCCGGGCTCCAGGCGGCTTATGATGATCGTATTGCTATCTTTATCTACCCGGAGGTTACCGGGCGAGACGGGCTTGTTGTCAACGAGTATCTTCGCGCCATCAAGAGCCGGACCTATACGCACGATCCCGTACTTGGCCGGAAGGTCCGCATCGAGTATCTCGTACCCTCCCGGTTTTAAAAGGCTCACGTCCTCTTTAAAAGGCACGTAATCAGGCCCGGCGGAAACCTCTACGGTGTATCTCCTGCCGCTGGGCAGCTCTTTAGGAAACATCCCGCCGCTGGCCTTTCCTGCCGGTTTTCCGTCGATCTTCACTTCGGCATCTTCGGGGTCGGTCTGGATTATCAACAGGGCGCTCGAAGCGCTCTGAGGAGATTTCCTGGCGAGACGGGGCCGCCGGGCGGCCACCGTTTTCCGGGATGTCTCTTTTACCTCGCCCGCGTCAACTACTCTGGGCCGGTTCTGCCCGAAGGCGCTCATATCAACTGCCAGCGCAGCGATAAGCCCAAAGAAGATAGCTGCAACATAGCGACGAGCTTTTCCTGATGTATAAGGTCGGCACTTCATGATAATTCAATATCTTTTACGGCATAAGAGACCGGTTGGATTCTAATACTATTGAGGGACTATTTCTCGACATCCTTTGCGCATCTGAAACCGAGCCACATCTCTTTGAAATCGGGCTTATCCCACCACCGCTTTGTCGTCACAAGGTCTTCCTTCGGAAATGCGTATGCCCCTCCGCGATAGATCCAGAAATCAGGCCCGGCTTTCGGCGTCGAATCCGGAGGCGGCTGATCGTTCCTGCCCGAAGTTGGTCGCCTGCCGTCGGGCCTCGCAGTGGACCCCGGATAAGGCTGATAGCTGTCCTGCACCCATTCGGCCACGTTCCCGGCCATGTCATGAATCCCGCACCAGCTCCTGCCGCGCGCGTAGCTCCCCACCTCGACCGGGGTTAGGAGCCGGTCTTCACCGGAATTCGAAAAGTTCGGGGACCAGCCGTTCCCCCAGGGGTAGATATAATTATTCCTCCCCCGTGCGGCATACTCCCACTCTTGCTCGGTCGGGAGCCTCTTTCCGGCCCACTGTGCGTAGTCGTCGGCGTCGAACCAGGACACATTTACAACCGGCAGCTTCCCTTTCCCCGGCTCGTACACCCCGTTCATCCAGTGCGGCGGCGGCGCGTGGCCCGTCTCCTGGACGAAGCGGTAATACTCTTCGTTCGTCACCTCGTAGATGTCCATGTAAAAATCGGCGACCGTGACCTCGTGCGAGGGCCTGTAGGCGGGGTCAGCGCTCGGATCGTCCGTCCCCATCCTGAACGTGCCTCCATCTACAAGCACCATCCCCGGAGGCGGCGTCGGAGTCGGCTTCGCCTGGGTCGCCGGGGCCGGCTCGCGTGTATTTACGATATATCCCACGATGGCGGCGCCAAGTATAATCGCAAGTAAAAGGGCACCTATGATATAGACTTTCGTCCTGCTCCCAGTTGAGACCGGAAGCGCCGAAGGCGCGCTCGCCGCCGGGCGGCCCCTGGAGACCCGAGGCCTGTGGGACGCGGCCGCAGGACCTGGCGTATATCCCGAAACGGAATTCATCCCTCCCGAAGGGATCGTGTCATCATAGAGCGATCTGTCGATGGGGGCGTGAGCGCCCGCAGGCGATACGGAGCGGTCATGGCGGCCCGAGCCCGTCTCTTGCGGAAAGCTGTCCGAATGCGGAAGGCTCAACCATTGAGGGGTGTTCGTATCCATCCGCTTGATCTCGATGCCCGCCTGGACAAGCGCGCTCTCGAATTCCTGGGCCAGATGAAGCGCCGACTCCTGGCGCCCCTCTCGCTTC
Source organism: Blastocatellia bacterium (assembly GCA_035709445.1). Taxonomy (GTDB): domain Bacteria; phylum Acidobacteriota; class Blastocatellia; order UBA7656; family UBA7656; genus DASTET01. The sequence continues at coordinate 6,583 of DASTET010000416.1, forward strand.
TTGTGCAGCGCCCGCAGCACCACGTCCTCTACCGATCCGGGCATGCTGGCCCTGAGCTCTCTGAGCGGGCGCGGCTCTTCAAAGATATGTTTATGAGCGATGCCCATAGGGGTCGTGGCGCGAAACGGCACCTCGCCCGTAAGCATCTCGTAGAGGATCACGCCCATGCTGTAGATATCAGACCTCGCATCGAGCGGCTCGCCGCGACACTGCTCCGGCGACATATAATAGGGCGTCCCTACAATGGTCCCCTGTTGTGTGAGCGTGTTCCCTGCCCCGTAATTGCCGAGCTTGGCTATTCCGAAATCGAGCACCTTGACCAGACCGAAACCGACCGACGAGTTGATTATGCAAATATTATCCGGCTTGAGATCGCGGTGTATTATCCCTTTCAAATGTGCGGCGTGGACCGCCTGGCAGGTCTGGTGTATCACTTGAAGCGTCTCGTCGAATTCGAGACAGCCCTGCTGCTTGATCCTCTCTTTGAGCTGCTCGCCTTCGAGAAGCTCCATCACGAGGTAGGCGATTGCGGTGTCTTTTGTGACCCCGAAATCGATTACTTCGATGGCGTTCGGATGGCGTATCTGCGCGGCGGCGCGCGCCTCCCGCCTGAACCTTTCCAGCATCATGCGGTCGGACGACAGGTGGTGATGAAGCATCTTTATGGCGACAAGCCTGTCCATATGTATATGCTTGGCCTTATAGACTCGTCCCATCCCGCCTTCGCCTATCATGCTCTCAATACGGTATTTGTCGTCAAAGATCGTGCCGAGCAGTTTGTCCTGAGATGCGCCTTCAAACAGGGCCTGGCCGTCATAAGGACAGTATAGCAACTGGTCCTTAAGTTCCCTGTTACAGGCGGGGCATTGCTTCATAGTGTCTGCTCCCAAGAGATCGTTCGAGGTATGCCGGACATATCGTACAACACCGGTATTCTAACGTCAATAAATGTAACCGGATGGATGTCTCGATCACATCTTGCATTTTCCCGCATGTAAGGAGTACCTTGCTCGCTATCAAGCTCTCGCAAGGAGTAATCGAGAATGAGGCAGGTCCTGGTCTTAATGATGCTCGCAATCGCCTTCACACCCTCGCAGGCCCGCTCCTATACAAAGTCGCGCCCGCTTCTTATAGCGCACCGTGGCGCGTCGGGCTTCGCCCCCGAACACACGCTTGCGGCATACCGGCTGGCCATCGAGCAGGGCGCGGATTTCGTGGAGCAGGACTTGCAGATGACAAAGGACGGCGCGCTCGTCTGCCTTCACGATGCAGACCTCGCGCGCACCACTAATGTCGCGCAGGTATTTCCCGACCGCGCCTCAATGCGCGACCCGCAAGGGGACGGGCGCGCGCGGCGCGGCTACTACACCATCGATTTTACGCTCGCCGAAATCAAGCGGCTCGACGCAGGCTCGTGGTTCAACCGTGCAAACCCGTTTGCCGCTCACCCGGAGTTTGCAGGCGAACCTGTTCCCACTCTCAAAGAGGCTATACAGCTTGCAGGCGACAGGGTCGGCCTCTACATCGAGATGAAGCATTACGGCTTTTACCGCTCGATGGGGTTCGATATGGCCGAGCGGCTCACAAAGGCTCTCGATGAAAGCGGGTTCAAGGAGGCTCGCAGCCGAATCTTTATTCAATCGTTCTCAAAAGAGAGCCTCATAAGATTGCGCGAGGTGGCCCCGCATTATGCTCGCGTCCAGCTTCTTCCGATGGAGGATGCCGGACGCTCGAAGGATACCGACCGGATCACGCCCGCCCTCGCAAGAGAGATAGCAGCGTATGCGAGCGGCGCCGGGCCGAGCAAAAATATGATACGGTCGCGCGAAGACGTGGCCGCGCTTCAAAGCGCAAGGCTGCTCGTCCACCCCTATACTTTCCGGGGCGCTACGACCGCCGTCCAGCGCCGCCCGCTCGACGACCGGCTCAAACAGGCCATGATCGATGAAGTGATAAAGTTCCTTGAGTTCGGAATCGACGGCGGCTTTACGGACTACCCCTCAGTCTGGCGCGAAGCCGTATCCCGCTTCGATAGATGAATCTCAGGTTTGAGAGTTGAGATCAATCATGCCTGAGCGCCACTATCGGGTCGACTTTAGTCGCGCGGCGCGCGGGGATGTATGATGCCAGAACCGCTACGATCATCAGAAGCAGGGAAATGATGCTGAACGTGAGTGCATCTTTGGTGCTCGTGCCGTAGAGCAGGCTCTCAAGCACTCGCGTAACGGCAAGCGCCGCCGCCAGGCCGATGATTATCCCGGCAAGCGCAAGCTTCAGCCCCTGGCCTACAACCATCCTGAGAACGTCGCCGGTCTGCGCGCCGAGCGCGATGCGGATCCCGATTTCGTGTGACCGTTGCGCTACGCGGTAAGACAGGATTCCATAAACGCCGACCGCCGCAAGCGCGAGCGCAAGAAACGCGAATGCGCCGAGAAGCAGCATGCTGAACCGTTGCCTGGAGACCGATTCATAAAGCACCTTCTCCATTGTCTGCACGTTGGAAACGGCGAGGTCTCTATCTACCTCCCATATCTTGTCGCGGACGGCAGAGGTCAGCGCCGTCGCTTCGCCCGTTGTCCGAATGGCGAGCACCATCGAGCGCCACCAGGAGTTCTGCCGGTGCGGCACATAAACGAGCCCGCGCAGCGGGTCATCGCGCCCGAAATATCGCACATCGCTTACAATGCCGACTATCTCGCGAAGCAGGTTCTCATCTCTCCACGATCTTATTCGTTTTCCTAAGGGATCCTCGCCCGGAAACATATTCCTGGCCATCGTTTCGTTGATGATGATGACCGGCGTGCTCTCTGATGTATCGCGGTCGCTGAAGGCCCTTCCTCGAAGTAACGGGATTCTCATCGCGGCGAAATAATCGGGCGTTATGACATTCCAGTTCGCCTGCGCGTCCGGCCCTGCGGGCGGTTCGGGCCAGCCTTCCGCAAGAAAGCTCCTTCCGAGATAGAACCCCCCACCGCCCACGGGCAGCGCGCTCGTCACGCCTACAGCTACTACGCCGGGCAACGCCCTGATCTCTTCAGCCATTCGCTCGTAGGTCTCTGCCACCCGGTCGGCCTCAGGATATCTCGCGCCGGGCAGGTCCAGGCTCACGGTCAAAAGGTTTTCGACGCCAAAACCCGGGTCTATCTGCTGCAACCTGATAAAGCTTCTTATCATCAGCCCCGCGCTTGCCAGGAGCACAAGCGAGAGCGCGACTTCCGTCACGACGAGCGCGCTCCTCAACCGGGTGGTCCGCCGGCCTGTGGTCGCGCCACGCCCGCCTTCTTTGAGCGATTCCGACAGGTCGGCCTTCGATGCCTGAAACGCCGGTATCAGACCGAAGAGAACGGCGGTCAAAAGCGTCGAGCCGACTGCAAAAGCGAGAACGATGGCATCGATGCTGATCTCATTCAGCCTGGGGATGTCCGCAGGGCCATAAGCGACTATCAGGTCTTTCAGCCACAGCGCGAGCAATATTCCGAAGAGCCCTCCTGTTAGAGCGAGCAGAAGGCTCTCCGCGAGCAGCAACCTGATCAACCGGGCCCGGCCCGCGCCGAGCGCCGACCGTATCGCCAGCTCCCGCTCGCGTCCCGCTGCGCGCGCGAGCAGCAGGTTTGCGACGTTTGCGCACGCGATAAGGAGGACAAATCCCACCGCCGCGAGCAGCACAATTAAGGTCTGTTTCAGCTCCGGCCCGACTATATACTCGTGTACGGGAATCACGCCCGCGCTCCAGCCGCGTCTCGATTCGGGATGCTGCTCTTCAATACGAGCTGCCAGCGTCCGCATCGTGGCATTGGCCTGCTCGACCGAGACCCCGGGCTTTAATCTTGCGACCGCGGCCCAGACCTGATTGTCACGGCGCATGAGAGACTCCTGTGGGATCAGCCCCGGGTTGAGCAACACCCATATATCGACGTTCGAGGGCCACTGCGAGTCCTTAGGCATTACACCTATGACCGTGACCGGGCGGCCCATCACAGTTATCGGCTTGCCGACGATATCCGTGTCGCCTCCGTATTGCCGCTGCCACAGGTTGTAGCTGATGACGACGGCGGGCGTGCTGCTTCCCTGTTCATCTCCCGGGGCGAAAGTCCTGCCCATAAGCGGAGGCGTGGCAGAGACCGCGAAGTACTCGTCCGTCACTACCGCCGCTACGACTCGCACAGGCTCGCCCGCTCCGGTCAGATTGACGCTCAGGGGCTGAAAGACGGCGACAGCCTCAAAGAGGTTCTCTTCGTTTTTCCAGTCCAGGTAATCAGCGTAGGGGACAGAGCCTCTCTTGATATCACGGGCGGCATTCGTAAAGACAGGGATCACCATCCGGTCAGGGTCCGCATAAGGGAGCGACCTGAGCAGAATGGCGTTTACCGCGCTGAAGATCGCGGTGTTTGCGCCGATGCCGAGCGCGATGACGAGGATCGCAATAAATGTGAAGCCCGGGCTTTTGACCAGTGAGCGCAGGCTGCATCTGAAATCCTGAAGGAAGCTCTCCATAATCTCTCTCATTATGAATCTCAAATTTGAGATTTGAGATTTGAGATCAATCGTGTCTGAGCGCGACCACCGGGTCGACTCTCGATGCGCGGCGCGCAGGGACATAACAGGCGGCGATAGCCACAGCCGTCAGCACAAGCGCGATTGCGATATAGGTCATAGGGTCGGTCGCGCTCACTTCATACAACAGGCTTTCGATAACACGCGACCCGACGAGAGCGGCCCCAAGCCCGATGATAAGCCCGACGATGACCGGAATCATCCCCTGTCGAACCACCAGCCTGATTACGTCAACAGGCTTTGCGCCAAGCGCCATGCGTATCCCGATTTCGTGCGTGCGCTGAGCGACCGTGTAGGAGATCACGCCATAGATTCCTACTACGGCAAGGACCAGGGCGAGCGCGGCGAATGAAGAGAGCAGCAGCATGTTGAAACGCGGCCTCTCGACCGAATCCCATACGAGGTGCTGCATCGGCCTCACCCCGGCAGCGACCAGCCCCGCATCCGCCGAGCGGACCGCGCTCTTTATCGACGCGGCCAGCGCGCTCTGGTCGCCCCTGGCTCTTATGAAGACATAGGTCCAAAGAAAGGGCGTCTGCGAAAATGGAGTGTAGATGGTCGACTGCCACGGATCGTCAAGCCCCCTGTACCTTATATCTCCGACGACCCCCACAATAGTCCGCCAGCCGGGTTTCTGCTCGGGGTTGACGAGCTTCAACCGCTTGCCGAGAGGGTCTTCGTCTCCAAACACTCGGCCGGCCAGGCTCCGACTGATGATCGCCACTTCGGGCGCGCTCGCGCTGTCCCGCTCGTCGAATTCGCGGCCCGCGAGCAGATCGGTCCCGAGCGCGCGAAAATAATCCGGAGACGCCGCGATGAAGTATGCAACCCGCCTATCCATCTCGACCACGGGGAGACCTTCGATCTCGAACCCGGTCATTCGCTGCGCGGTCTGGGGAGGAAGCCCCGTGCCCCCGCCCGCTACCTCGACGTCCGGCAAACGTCTCACCTCTTCAAGCACGCGGCTCGCAAGCTGCGCCCGACGCTCAGGGTCTTCGTGCATCGCAAGCTGAACGTTCATGGTCGAAAGGTTCTCCGCAACGAACCCCGATTCGGTGTCGAGAAGAGAGAGAAAGCTCCTGACCAGAAGTCCTGCCCCTATCAACACCACGACCGACAACGCGACCTCAGCCACAACGAGAGCGTTTCTGAGCCTCTTGCCTGACGCGCCCGCCTGTGTGCCGCGCCCGCCCTCCTTGAGCGATTCGTTCAGGCTGGTCTTTGACGCCTGGATAGCAGGCGCAAGCCCGAAAAGAACACCCGTGATGAAGGCCAGGGTCATTGTGAAGAGCATGACCCGTACGTCTATGCCTATGAAATCCGATCTCGGGATATCGCTCACACCAAGCCTCGGCAAAAGGTCCAGCGTCCACGAGGCGAGCAACAGCCCCGCCGCTCCTCCCGCAACCGAGAGCACTACGCTTTCGGTCAGCAACTGCCGGATAACCCGCCACCTGCTTGCGCCGATAGCGGTCCTTATAGCGATCTCCCGCTCGCGTGCCGTCGTCCGGGCGAGCAAGAGATTTGCAACGTTTGCGCAGGCGATCAACAGAACAAGCCCCACGGTCCCCAGAAGGATGTAAAG
>DASTET010000417.1:0-7698 GCA_035709445.1 Blastocatellia bacterium
CGCGCGCTCAAGACGCGCTCCTGCGCCCGAAAGAATGGCAAACCGCGCGCCCGAGATCTTTGACGCGCGGTCAAGGTCGAGTATGCCGAGCCGCGTGGCAAGCTCCACGTGGTCACGCGGCTCGAAACCGAGCTCGCGCGGCGTGCCCCATCTCCTGATCTCCTGGTTGGCCGTCTCATCCGCCCCGACGGGCACGCTTTCATGAGCGATATTGGGAATGCCGGTCATAAGGTCGGTCAGTTCGGCTTCGACCCCGGCAAGACCGGCTTCGGTTGCGGCTATCTTCTCGCCAAGCTCGCGCACTGCCGCGCGGCGGGATTCGGCCTCTTCCTTGCGGCCCGCCTTCATGAGCTTGCCTATCTCCTGGCTCTCACTGTTGCGCTTCGCGTTCATCTCGTCGCGATTGCGGATCATCGCGCGGCGACGCTCGTCTAGCTCGGAGAAACGGTTGAGCGCGTCGGGTGGAAAGCCGCGGTCTTCGAGCCTCTTTCTTACATCATCCAGATTTGCGCGCACGTAATTAATATCGAGCATAAGGGTAAGAATACAGAAGTCAGAAGCCAGAAGCCAGAAGCCGGTCGAAGCTGATCTGGAACAGGGCCATTCAGTCCTCGCATAGAACAGAGATTCGCATCAATTAAAGCCGAAATGACAGCAGAGGACGCCGCAGGATCGCAGAGGTATATTCTTCCTCTGCGTCATCTGCGGCTCAAATTCACCGGTCTGGACCGAGAACTGAATAACCCGGAGGGTGGTGGAGATTCTGGATTCTGACTTCTGGCTTCTGTATTCTTGCCTCTATGGATGAATTCGACATTGAAGAGCCTTCGGGCTTCGTCATGCGCGAGCGCGAAGTAGAGACCGGCGACAAAGCGGCTCATATCTCATATCTTGTATGCGAGCCGATGGAGGATGCGGGATTCAAGAATGCCTTCAGCACTCGGGCGGGCGGGGTGAGCCCGCTCCCTTCGAACGCGCTCAACCTCGTACACTTTAAAGGCGACCGGCGCGAGAACGTCGAGGAGAACCGCCGCCGCTTTCTCAAAGCCATGGGCGCGGAAGATGCATTGCTAGTTACTACGAGGCAGGTCCATTCGAGGGAGCGCGTTTTTATCGGGAGCCTGGACCAGGCGCGCGGGCCGGCCCCTGAGGCTGACGCAATGATCACTCATCTGAAGGGTATTCTTCTGGCGGTCCAGACCGCAGATTGCCTGCCCGTCATGATAGCCGATCCCGCATCGGGAGCGATGGCAGCAATCCATGCCGGCTGGCGGGGGACAGCAGGGCGCATCACCGAGCGGACCATCGCTGACCTTATGCAGGCGCACGGCGTCAATCCTCGCAACTGCATCGCCGCGCTCGGCCCGGCGGCCTGCGCCGCCTGTTACGAGGTCGGCCAGGACGTGATCGAGCTTTACAAAAAAGAGTTCGGTTACTGGCGGCGTCTGATTGTGAATTTAAAAGAAGACGGCAAAGCGCACCTCGATATCATCACGGCAAATATTCAGCAGCTCGCCTTCTGCGGGTTCTCCCAAGACCAGATACACGTCGCGCCTTACTGCACGATGCACGACAACGATCTGTTCTTCTCTTATCGCAGAGAGGGCAGGGGCCAGCCCTCGGTTGCGGGCCGGCTGCTCTCTGTCGTCGGAAAGCTCAGCTAAAAAGAGACCGCAGATGATCCGTGTTTATCTGTGTTCATCTGTGGTTTCGTCCCGTGTCTATTCGGTCTCTTTCGGCGCGAAGTACCCCCGGCGATGTCTGACGGTGAGGTCTTTGCGATTCTTAACCTTCATCTGGATAGTGCGAAAAGACCCGTCGCGAGCTTCGTTTAATGGCTCATAAGCGAGAACGTACTGCGAGCGGAGGTCTTCATCGATCAGGGCGAATGCCTTATCGAGGTCTTCTTCATTCCGGGGGAAGAATGCGCGCCCGCCGGTCTCGGAAGCGACTTTCTTGAGCGTCCCCTCATCGACGCCGTCATAACTCGGATCGCCTATACCGACACAGTAGACGATGACCTCGTTGCGCCAGGTGCGCTCGATGGCGTCGCGCAGCTTCAAGCGGCTGCCGTAGTTCACGCCGTCGCTGATAAGTATAAGCACACGCCTTCCCGCTTCATTCTTCAGGAGGTCGGACGAGACCGCATATATCGCGTCGTGCAGCGCGGTCGATCCCACGCGAGACCCGCCGTTGATTGGTGGCGTCCCTCCCGTGTGGACCGATGGCGGCATGACGGGCACCTGAACGCTATCGATGGCGCGGCTGAGCTTCTCAACGTCCGACGTGAAATTCTGGACAAGCTCCGCCTCGCCCTCGAAGGTGGCGACCGCGGCGATGTCTTTAGCCGGTCTGATCACCCGGCGGAGGAAACGTTGCGCGGCGGATTTTTCGGCGGGCAGCGTATAGCTCTGGCTCCCGGATATATCGATCAGCAGCGCGATGGTGAGTGGCAGGTCCGTCTGCCGCTCGAAGGAAAAAATCTTCTGCGGCTTGTCGTCTTCGAGAACTTCTATCTCATCCTTTGTCAGCTCGTTTATATACTTGTTCTTTTTATCGGTCACGTTGAACGGGACTGTGACAAGCTGCGTGCCGAGCCTTATCGTCTGGTCGGCCTCCTGCTCCTGCGGGTCTTCGGCCTCTTTCTTCTCTTTACTCTCTTTAGGTTTCTGCTGGCTCTGGGTCTGTTCTAAGAGCGAGGCGGCTGCCGAAAGCGTGGAAGCGGCTGCCAGAGCGCCCGCCAGGATTACTGCTATGAAACAAACTTTAATGGACTTCATTTTTTCACTTCTTCCATGGCCGCATAGTAACCGCGCCGGTGAATAATGCGCACGTCTTCGCGGCCATTCAGACGCACTTCTATCCGGCGAAAAGAGCCGTCCCGCGCCGTATTCGACGGCGAATACGCGACGAGATACTGGCTGCGCAACTCGTTCTCTATCTGGCGAAAATCATCCATCAGGTCGTCCGGCCCGTGCGGGAAATAAGCCCGCCCGCCGGTCTCTTCGGATAAACGCCTGAGCACGTCCTCGCGCACTCCTTCGAATCTGAACCGGTCGCCTATCCCTATCGAGTATATAACGACGCCCGCTCGCCAGGCGCGGTCGATGACTTCATCTATCTTACGACTGCTCGCGTTATCGACGCCGTCCGTGAGCAGAATCACGGCCCGCCTTGTAACGGTATCTTCCGACGCCGCGCCGCGATGATCATCGCGGGCCAGGACCTCGTCGGCGGCGACGTATATCGCATAATAGAGGGCCGTGGCCTGGCGGCGCGTGCTTGTTGCGCCAAAGCGGCGCGAGTATTGAATCTGGTCGAAGGCGCGGTTGAGCGTATCGATGCGCGACGAAAGCCCCTGCACAAGCTCTACATCGTCCTGGAAAGTGAGTATCGCCGCAGAGTCCTTACCCGGTCGTATTATCGAGCGCAGGAATGCGCCCGCCGCCATCTTCTCCTGCGGGAAGGTGTACTCCTGGCTGCCGGACAGGTCCATGAGGATGGCTATATTGATCGGAAGCGTCGCCTCGCGCTTGAAGGTGAAAACCTGCTGCTGGCGCCCGTCTTCAAAGATTGTGATCTCTTCGGGCTTTATGTCGCCAACCACGCGGTTATTGCGGTCGACGGCGCTGAAGAGCAGGTTGACAAGTTCGGTGCCGAGCCGGAGGGGGTCGTCGTTTGTGGCTATCTCATCATCCTTGTCCTGCTGTTTCTTCTCCTGTCCGGCTTTCTGAGAGGGCGCGGGAGATTTCGCGCCGGGCCTGGGCTTTTGCGCGACCGCGCTGGCTGCCATCAAAACGACGAGTGCGAGTATCGTTACGGCATACTTCATACGTATGACCTCGAATAATCTTTCATCCGGGATTAATAGAAGTAGCCCTGCTTGTGAAAGAGCTTTCCATCAACGCCTCTGACAAGCTTGACTTTGATATCGCGGCGCTTGCCTGTCGGCTCCTGGTTCAACGGTCTGTAGTAGATCACGTATTCGAGCCGAAGCCCCTTGCTCAGTCTGGTGAAAGACTCGAACAACTCCCTCTTCTGCGAAGGCAGATACAACTGCCCGCCTGTCGACTCGCAAAGCCGACGCAATTCCTTATCATCGGATGATTCGACCGTCCCTGCCATTATGCCCTTAAAATTCTTGGTGCTAATACCGAAAACCGTGACGTCGTGACGCTGCGCCAGCTCAATCGCTTCCTTTAGACTGCGCTCGCTTGCAGTGTCGGCCCCGTCCGAAAGGATCACGATGATACGACGCGCCTCCTTGTCCAAAACGTTGGCCATCTTCTCTTCGATGATTCGATGAAAGGCGTCGTACATCCTGGTGTAGCCGCCCGCCTTTACTTTCTTGATCGCGCGCACAAGCGGCTCTTGCGCATCGGTAAAGTCCTGGTGAAGCTCCACCTGGGAGTCGAAGGTCGCAAACAGCACTTTGTCCTTGCGGCGATAGGTCGTCACCGTGGCGATGAAATCTTCGGCGGCATCTTTCTCGAACGGCAGCTTGAGCTTGACGCTTTCGCTCGTATCCATAAGCACCGCTATGTTGAGCGGCAGCTCGCTTGGCGATATAAACTTCTCGATCCTCTGCCGCCTGCCGTCCTCATAGACTTCGAAGTTATGCTCGCCCAGCCCGGTCACGAATTCATTCTTATTCATCACCGTAATCGGAAGGCGTACCTCGTAAGTGCCGATCCTGACCTGACCGTCTTTGTCACGCTGCGGAGGCGGGTCGTCGCGCTGCGTCTGAGTGTGCGCTGGCGTGTAACTGCCGACCATCAAGGCGACCGCTAAAAATGAAGATACGAATACTGAGTGCCTCATCTTATCGAGAACCTCCGACCCTGAGGGTCTGTTGCACGGGTAATGATCTCACGATGTTTTCGAGAGAAAATTATAGTGGCCCGCTTCTTGAATAGACAAGCGATATAAGAAGAAGCCGGAAGCCAGAATCTCTCACCTCATCTCTCGATCAAAGGCGAATGAGAAGCGTCAGCATCAGCCCCGGCCAGCTTCTGGCTTCTGGCTTCCGGCTTCTGACTCATCCGAGTCCGGCGAGGAACTCTCTCAGCTCGGCAGGGAGCGGGGAAGTAAACTCCATATGCTCGCCTGTGCGGGGATGTGTGAAGCCGAGATGGGCTGAATGAAGAAAGTGGCGACCAAGCCCCCTCACGAGCGCCCGCGTATGCGCGTCACGGACCATATTTTCGCGCCCCTGTCCGTAGGTCGCATCTCCCACTACGGGATGGCCTATATGCGCCATGTGAACGCGAATCTGATGCGTGCGTCCGGTCTTTATCTGCACTTTGAGCAGGGTAAACTCGTTATAGGTTTCGGAGACTTCGAAAAGGGTATGGGCCGGGCGCCCGGCTCCCCCGCCGAGCACCGCCATGCGGGTCCGGTTGTGAGGGCTGCGACCTATGCGGGCTTCGATCTCTCCCCGCCGCTGAGACAGTCGACCATAGACGAGCGCGATATACATCTTGAAGACGAGGCGGTCTCGGAACTGGTCCGACAGCTTCTCGTGCGCCAGGTCATTCTTCGCAACGATTAGAAGCCCGCTCGTCTCTTTGTCTATGCGATGGACGATGCCGGGCCGTATGCGGCCCGCCGTTCCCGACAGCTCATTGAAGTGGTGGACGAGCGCGTTTGCGAGCGTGCCCGACTCGATGCCCGCGCCCGGATGGACCACCATCCCCGAAGGCTTATCGACGACGACAAGGTCTTCATCTTCAAAGACGATATTCAGAGGCAGAGGCTCAGGCGTCAGCTCGACCGGGGGCGGCTCGGGCAGGTCTACTTCTATCCGATCGCCCGCGCGAAGCCGGTAGCTCGATTTAACGACGCGGTCGTTGACGATTATGTCGCCGTCTTCAATCGCCCGCTGTATGCGCGTGCGGCTTACTTCGTGGAAACGAGAGGCAAGAAAAGAATCGAGACGCGCGCCCGCCGCGTCATCGCCTACGATCAGGAGTTGAGATTCAGTACTCACTTTGTCAGGGTACAGGGGTCGGGGGTCGGGGGGCAGGGATTGTCAGTCATCAGACTGGTGCGGACCGTTCTCATTTTCCATTGGATGACAAATGACAAATGGAAAATGAGAACGGCCCCACTTCTTTCGGTCTAGGGATTATCTACCACGAGTCCCTGACCCCTGACCCCCGACCCCTGACCCTTGTCTTTCGGCTGTCGCCACTGGTAGATCATCAGCGCCGCGCCAAGCAGGAACAGGCCGATTGAGATGAATTGAGAAGTCGAAAACCACAGCACGCTTCCGCGAGGGTCGTCGCGCCAGAACTCTATAGTGAACCTGGCAATCGAATAGAGGATCAGGTAAGTGTAGATGATCTGTCCGTCAAAGGCGCGGCGTTTTCGCACCCACAACAACGCGCCGAAGATCAAAATGTTCGCCGCCGCTTCGATCAATTGAGTAGGTATCAGAGCAGAATCGATGGGAACGCCGGTCATCTCATTTGCCTTTTCGGTGAAGCGCACGCCTATCCAGGATGTTGTGGGCTTGCCCCAGCAGCACCCGGCTGAAAAACATCCCATTCGCCCGATCGCGTGTCCGAGAGCCACCCCCGGCGCGAACGCGTCGGCTGTCTTGCGCCACGGCAGCTTCCACATGCGCATCAGGATCACGCTCGCCAGCAGCGAGCCGAGAAAGCCCCCGAAATAGACGCCTCCAGAACGCAACAGGTCGAAGCTCAACACCCGCCGCCAGTCGCCCAGCTCGTTCCACTCGGTGATTATCATCAGCAGCTTCGAGCCGACCAGCCCCGCCGCGAGTATATAAAGCCCAAGATCGTATATACGGTTCTTTGGAAGCCCGTCCCGCGCGGCAAGCTCGGCTGTGAGCCACAGCGCAACAATAAAAGAGATGGCGAGAAGCAGCCCGTAGGTCGCTACGGTCAGGTCAAGCCCCGGTATCTTAAAAAGCTCTGGCAACATAATTCTTACTCGGCACAGGGCGGATCAGGTATCGTTCTTTCCTTCGACCGCCGGCTCATTAAGAGATGATTCGGCGGGCGGGCTGGCAGTTGCCTGTCCCGAATCAGGCGAGAGAAAAAGGTCTATCGCCATAAATGCCGCGCCTATCGTTATCGCGGTGTCGGCCACGTTGAAGACCGGCCACTGATAGTCTCTGTAATAGAGCAGTATAAAGTCTATCACGCGACCCATTCTAAAACGATCTATCAGGTTCCCCGATATCCCTGCGGCAAGCAGCGCCAGCGACCACAGCAGCATCTTGTTCGACGCAGGGGTGCGCATCAGGTAAAAGATCACTACCGTTATGGCTACCACGGAAATGGCTACCAGAAGCCATTTCACGTTGCCGCTGTTTAGCATGCCGAAAGCTATCCCGGGGTTTTCGGTGTAACTGAACTTGAAGAACCCCGGAATGACGTCGATCTCGCGGCCATCGCCCAGCTCTTTCGCCGCCCAGTATTTCGATAGCTGGTCGAGCGCCAGCACTAATGCCGTCACCATAAGGTATCTTCTCTTTCCGGCGCTCGCCGTGTCGCTCGGTTCTCTGGCGCTCATCAGGACAGATTACCTCCCCATCCTTCTTCGACCTGCCGCACGCACCGCTCGTCAAGCGTCGGAAACCGCGCGTCACTGCCCACGGTCTCAGACCAGTTCCAGCACCTTTCGCATTTCGCGCCCCGCGCGTGCTCGACTTCGACCTCCAATCCCTCG
>DASTET010000418.1:0-2222 GCA_035709445.1 Blastocatellia bacterium
CTTTTTAGCCGCCGCATCTGTAACAGGCTGCGGTGTCTAGGGGCCGGAGCGAGTTACCCTCGAAAAGTCTCTCGCTTCCGGCCTTCCTTTTATAACTCCTTTCGGGCCTTATATTTGGCCACCTTATACAAATATGTCAAAACCTAGTGGCCTAACAGCCACCTTATACATTCCCTAGTGGTCCCGCTCCCTTTGGTTCGAAACTGAAAAAGCGACCGATAGCCGCCTTTGACTTGCTTCGGCTATGGTCGCTTGACTGAGGGAAAGCGCCCTTACTCTCGCTCTTTACTTTGCTTGTATCTGCAAAGTAGAAGCAAGTCAATATTGCCTGTTGGCGACTATGAAGAAACCGACTGCAACAGTTTGGGGACCATTATTGCCGCCAGGTTTCTTTTTTATCTGTCCTGCCACGCGGGGCTAAACGCGTGCGCTTCGCAATACTCACTTACTCTATTTACAGAGCGAGCATTATATCGTTGTACCTCGCCTGTCGACCTTCCGCTTGAAAGGTCTCTTTAAATAGCTCTGATATAATAGAAGCGTAGTATATAGCAAGATCAGGGAATGTGGAAGACAAATTTAGAAAAAATCTGCTACTCGCTAACTCCCGCGCAATACACGATTGCGAACTAGTTGAATCCTAGAAAGTCAGACTTGAGAATCGTTTATCTGAGGGAATTTCTGCGCGAAAAATGCTGCCTATCTTACCTTGCCTTCTGTGCGGTCAGCGATGAACTTCGCCGCTCGCACGCACGCCGGAGAATCTTCTTCACACGCTATGATTATTAACTGCTTCGCTATTTCTTCTGCCCCTGTACGCGGCCTGTATCTGTCAAAATCATCAAGCGGCATCGCAAGCAACCGCCTGAGCGCATAGGCCAGCTTCTCCCCGCCTCTTGGAAATCCCTTCGGGTTGCCGCTCTGACCCTTCTTGAATCGCGTGTGAACGGGCGGCTTGCCGTATCCCACATCATAATTTCCCTGCTTCCGCATCCTCTGCCCTCCTAAATTCCCTGCTTCTGACCGAACGCAACCCCTTATTGTGCCTATACAAACTCTACAACTCCTTTTGCGGAATTGCCTTTTGTTGTCTTCTGAGAAGATTTGACGGCTTTTTATGTCTATGGATCGTGGGCTTAGAACTTTGATACTTCATCGGGCCTGTATGTTCTCAAACCGGATTTGCGTGGGTATTGTTCATCCATCTCGCGCAAGTACCGTGCAGCCTCAGATTTGCTTGCAGGCTTGCCAGCCGCCATATCTTCGCGGACCTGCTTCCACTTCTCCCAGTCAAGTAATAACTCTTCCTCTGTCATCTTCCGCCCATAACAGTAATCTATCTGTTCAATGATGGCACGTCGCCATAATTCATCTAGTGTTTTTTGGTCTTCAGGATAGCCCGCCGCGCGCTGGATACGATCCGAGATTATATGAAGCTCGACTTGATTGCAGGCCATCTCTTCTCTGCTCACTGGACTGCCGATGTATTCATGCTGCGCCATCCATTCGTCAAACTCTTTTTCGTATAAGCGAAGCGCGACCCCGCAAAGGCCCATCGCTTTCACGTCATAAAGCGGCGCGGCTTCAGCCATAAAACGCTCAAAAAACCTGTCCCTCAATTCTCGGTAATCCCGGCTATGGTACGTGAGCCATTGCGAGCGCCTTAGAGTTTCATGCTCGTCTTTCAAGAATGCCGGGTGTAGGGATAGATTGCTGCCCTCTAATCGCCCCATCCGGTCACGCATCCTGTTAGCTTCCGGGTCACTCTTCAGCCATCTATCATAGACCACGTTGCCAAGCGGCCAGACAGATACATAGAAATCAAAAAACGACTGCTCAGTTGGCGATCTAATAGGCTCAGCCTTCGCCCAGAATGCCGCCTCTAAAGCCTCAGCCTTCTTTGCGAGTGTCGCAATCATTTCTTTTTATCCGCCTGCTTGTTAAGCTCGATTTGCTCAGCTTGAATCTTGAACAGGCTTTCAAGCTCTGCCAGACGTTTAGCCAGGTCTTCAACCTCAACCGCTTTTAGCGAGAACTCGAAAACCGCTTTGGCCGCGCTTACCCGCGCGAAGATATTAGCAGTCTGATCGGTCATTACTTCGGTGAGCACGCCGACCGCTTCACTACTGCTCGATTGCAGCCGGGCGATTGCATGGCGGACGGTTTCACGCCGAGCTTTAGTGTATGCAGATTGGAAATCTTCTTGCTGTAGCCATCGAAAG
>DASTET010000419.1:0-3494 GCA_035709445.1 Blastocatellia bacterium
CCTTCGTCGAACGTGACGAGCTGCTGTCGCAGGGGCTTGATGTCATCGAGCGAAACGCCAGCCAGCAGGCGAGCCTTATCAATGACCTGCTCGACCTGACCCGCGTCGTCAGCGGAAAGATAGAGCTTGTGCTTGAGCCGACAGACATAAACGCCCTCGTGCAGACGACAGTCTAACAGGTGATGCCGCTGGCTTTGGGGCGCGGGTTGCAAATCGAGGTCAGCCTGCCCAAGAGAAGGACCGTCCTGCCCCTGGATCAGGCGCGCATTCAGCAGGTCGTGGCTAACCTGCTAAATAATGCCATCAAGTTCACCCAGGAAGGCGGTCATATCTGGGTAACGCTCACGCGCGAGCAGGATGGCAGGGGCTCGCCCGAGAGCGTGATCATAGAGGTCGCGGACGACGGGATCGGCATCGACGAAAAGTTTCTCCCTTATGTGTTCGAGCGATTCACCCAGGCCCACGGGGGGATCAACCGCCGATATGGAGGGCTTGGGCTGGGGCTGGCCATTATTCGCTCGATGGTCGAAATGCACGGAGGACAGGTGAGCGCGTCGAGCCCCGGACTCGGAAAGGGCAGCCGGTTCAAAGTGATGCTGCCTGTTCCGGAAGAGGTGACAACCGCTGAGCGCAGCAGCACGCTTAAATCCGACGTTCGCGAAGAGCCGCTTGAAAGGCTCGGCTTGCGCGTGCTGATCATCGAAGACTCGCGCGATACGCTCGATATGCTTCAACTGTGGCTCGATACGTTCGGGTGCGATGTGCTGGTTGCGAGCAGCGCCCTGGAAGGCCTGAGGCTCGCGAGCGAGAAGCGACCGGACCTCATCATATCAGATATCGGCATGCCGGATGTGGACGGCTATGATCTCATACAGCGGCTTCGCCTAACTGAAGGTCTTGAACACACTCCGGCCATCGCGCTCACCGGCTACGCTCAAAAACAGGACCGCGAGCATGCATTGCGCGCGGGCTACAACGCTCACCTCGCAAAGCCCGCCAGGATGAGCGAGCTGCTTGAGCTGATGAAAGAGATGACCGGAAAATAAGCCGCTTCAAGCGTCGTGCTCCACGTACGGGCGCACGATGGACGGATCGTCAAGCTCGTCGAGCAGCTCGCGAAACGTCTTGCCAATCGAAGGGTGCAAAAGATCGGGCGCGATCTCGCGCATCGGCTCAAGCACAAAGCGGCGAAGATGCATGCGGGGGTGCGGGACGATTATCTCCGTCGAGCGGGCGATTATCAGGCTGCCGTAAAGCAGCAGATCGATATCTATCACTCGCGGGCCGCCTTCTATAACCCGCCTCCGGCCCATCTCCTCTTCGATACGGAGCAACACCGCGAGCAGCGCCTCGGCCTCGTCTTCTCTTTGAAGAGAGCCATCACGCTCGACGCGGGCTTCGATGACCTGATTCAAGAACCACGGCTGGTCGAGGTAGCCGACCGGCTCGGTCTCATAGATCGAGGACTCGCGAACGATTCGCGCTCCCGCCGCTTCGATTCGCCGGGCGGCTTCGCGGAGGTTTGCGCGGCGGTCTCCGAGGTTCGATCCGAGGCCGAGGAATACGCTGGCCGGTCGCCTGCTCTCGTTTATCATTTTCGTCCTCAGAAGCTATCATATTAGCTCAACCTGATGGTCACAACAGTCACAATAAACAGGCGGGGGGCGGAGCGGGTGCGGGCGCGCCACTGCTGGGTATATCAAAGCGACGTGACCGATGCTCGGAGCGCGGGTGCGGGCGAGGTCGTGCTGGTGAAGGACGCTCGCGGCTCGGCTGTGGGTCGCGCGCTCTACAGCTCGCGCTCGCAGATAGCGCTGCGCTTCGTCTCGTTCGACGACCGCGAGATCGACCGCCGGTTCTGGCAGGAGCGGCTTGAGAGGGCCGCGCAGCTCAGGCAGCAGGTTGTGCGCGATGCGACCGCCTTCCGCCTGGTCTATGGCGAGAGCGACCTTTTGCCTTCTCTCATCATCGACCGCTTCAATGATTGTTTTGTCATTCAAACCCTCTCGCAAGGCATGGACGCGCTGAAGGCAGTGTGGGTGGAGCTTCTTGTCGAGCGATACGCCCCGCGCGCTATCGTCGAGCGAAATGAAGCCCGCGTGCGCGACCTCGAAGGGCTGCCGCGCGTATCGGGGCCCGTCTACGGGCCGAACCCCGGCGAGATCGTGATCGAGGAGGACGGGGTGAGGTTCGGCGTCAATCTTCTGGAAGGGCAGAAGACAGGGGCTTTTCTCGATCAGCGCGAGAACCGCCTTGCGGCCCGCCAGTATGCCAGGGGGCGCGCTCTCGATTGTTTCACATTTCAGGGCGGGTTCGCGCTTCACATGGCGCGTCGCGCCGAACAGGTCACAGCCGTCGATGTTTCGGCGGCGGCAGTCGCACAGGCGAGACTAAACGCCGAGCTTAACGGCGCGAGCAACCTTGAGATCATCGAGGCTAACGTTTTTGACCTTCTGCGCGAGATGGAGATCATGGGCGAAAGGTTCGATATTATAAATCTCGATCCGCCCGCGTTCGCCAAGAACCGCGCTTCGGTCGAAGCCGCCGCGCGGGGTTATAAAGAGATAAACCTGCGCGCCATGAGATTGCTGAGTCCGGGCGGCACGCTCATCACCTCTACCTGCTCGTATCACATGAGCGAAGACTCTTTCTTAAACGTGCTCTCCAGCGCGGCGGCTGACGCGGGCCGGTCTGCGCAGATAATCGAGAAGCGGTCTCAGTCGCGAGACCATCCGGTCCTGATCTCGATGCCCGAGACCCACTATCTGAAATGCGTCATCCTCCGCATAGAATAAAGATTGGACAGGATTTACAGGATTAACGAGAGTATTCATCTCTTTTCAGCATATCCTGTAAATCCTGTCCGTCTCTATCCAACCTTCATTTCGGCTCGACAGCGCCGCCCGATTGTACCCACTCGGTCCATCCGCCTTTGAGCGCGCGCACCCGTTTGAAGCCGTTATCAAGCAGCACTCGCGCCGCGTTTACGGCCCCTCCGTCCGTGGAGCACGCGCAGTAGGTGACGATCTCTTTATCGCGGGGGATGGAGTCGAGGCGCGACGCGATCTCTGCGGGGGCGATGCGAATCGCGCCTTTGATCCTGGTCGGGCTTGTGTCGTAGTCTTTGCCGCGCACATCGATGATCACCACGTTCTCGTTGCGCGCAAGCATCGCTTTTAGCTCGTCGACGGTGATGCGTTGAATGTCGGTTTCGCTGTGACTCTTTTTGTCGTCGATGCCGGTCGAAGCGGCTGCGGTTACGAAACCGAGCAGCAGTAATACGGGCAGAAGCATAGCAGCTTTATTGGGCTTCATCGGATTGGCCTCCAGTCATGATTTATTGGCGCACCGTTATACGCCGGAGGCCGCGCGGCGGTTACAGCGAGGGCGACACAGAATCATTTTTGGCAGTGCTAAAAAGGTAATGCTCGGCTATGTGAGAGCATTTTCAACCGCAGAGGACGCCGCAGGCACGCAGAGGAGAGATTTCCTCT
>DASTET010000420.1:0-2084 GCA_035709445.1 Blastocatellia bacterium
TTCACGTATGAAACAGTGCGGATTATACGTAAGGAGGCGAGTATGAGCCGGTGCTGGATAGGAGAATACACGGAATCTTTAGAACAGGAAGCCTGGCGAGGATATGAGTTCTGGTCGGCTCAGATGGAAGCCGAGATGGAGCTTATCGAAGAGGAAGGGGCCGCCGCCGCCCGCCTCGCGCGGCAGAAGAATCTCTTTGCCGCCGGGCAGCAAGCGCGGTTTACAGTTAAAGCGCCGCAGGAGGGAGCAGGCGATGTCCTACCATTCTGAAGAGATATGGGAGAGCTTTGACGAGCTTGGCCGCCGCCTACAGCGACTCAGCCACGCGATGAGAGAGCTGGAAGCCCGGCTCGAATTGCTCGAACGCGCAAGCGCTGAACCGGTTGAGGAGAGGTTCGGTATAGGACTTGCAAATAAATCATTACAGGAGAGAGGTGCAAGATGAGCGTTGCAGCCGCCGATATGAAGCTTGTTATCAACAGGGCGAAAGCGATTGCGGCCATGGGTCTGGTCGAACGCGATTATGAAGGATTTAATGTGATCTCTCCGGGGATAAAGAAAGAGACATTTCGCATCTGGAGGGACGAGGACGGACGTGTCCGGTGCAATTGCCCGGATTTCGAAGAACAGCAAAAGCAGGACCCGCGTTTCAGATGCGAGCACATACTTGCAGTCAAGTTTCACCTTGAGCCACCCGATGAAGCCGGGCAACCTGAGATGACCGACGAAGATGCTGTCTCGTCGGTATCGCTTGATGAGGGCCGCAGTCTTGAACCTGCTCGCTTTGCCGAGTTGCTCAAGAGGCTTTCCGGAGCTCTCTCTCCGGAATTGATTAGACAGCGAATTGGATGGAAAGACCGCTTTGGCCGCGACCACGAAGTCGATTATGTTGAATGGCACACGGTGGCCGACCTTCTTGATCGCATCTGTCCCGAGTGGTCACATCAGGTGAACCAGATCAAGCAGATAGGCGATTACGTCGCCGTGACCGCTTCGATAACTATAGAAGGCGTGACGCGGCAGGGTGTTGGAACAGGGTCGGCTTATGATGAGACCGGTATCAAGAAGGCTGAGCACGATGCTTTGAAGCGAGCCGCAGTTAAATTTGGTCTGGCCCGCGAGCTCTATCGCCGCGAGGATGATTTCCCTGCACAGCGCAGCGCAGGCGAAGGCGGCATACAGACGCAGTTTTCGGGAGAGCCTGTGGCGAAGACGATAGCCGATCTCGTTACGCCGAAGCAACTGGTAGCCATACGCGCAATCGCCAATGCTCAGAAGCTGAACGCAGAAACAGAGTGCCAGGCGATGCTTGGTTGTCGCCCTGAAGAGCTTTCGCGCCGCGCGGCAAGCGCGTTTATCGATCATTTAAAGTCAAAGAATGTAGAGACGGATGAAATCCGCCATGCAGGATAACGAAGGATGTGTCCCGGTTTGAATGGGGCCGAGTTTGGAGGAGCACCATGCAAGAACATAGGGAGTTGTTTAATCAGACGGCAGGCCCTCCGCCGCGAGAAGCTTTGAAAGAAGCGCGGCGGCGAAAAGGCCCTGCCAGAGTTTCAAAAAAGAGCCGAGTGATAGACCTCTTCACTACAGGCGTGACCGACATCGGCGAGATCGCCGCTCGCGTCAATACCACGCCGAGCTATGTGGCGACCGTGCTGCAATCGGCAGGCTTGCTCAGCGGGTACTTTGATCTTTATACCACCACGGGCCGCGATCAGAACCTCTACAGCCGGTTCTTTAGGAACGTGCTGAGCTTCAAAAACGTGGAGGCTGCAAAAGACTCGGTCGCACAGATTGCGCGTCTTTACAGGTATTTTGAGCGGATAGGCGACCGCGCCGGACAGCACCACGCCGAAGTCATAGCCCTCACGGGCCGAAATCGCGCTCGCTGGAGCGGCAAGATGGAAGAGGCAAAAATTTTTGAGGAGTGGCTCTTTAATCACTGATCAGTCTGCCCCCACATGCCCGCGGACCGAGATAGGGCGTGAATAAGTAGCCTTGTTTCTGTTCGCGGGCGGTCTCATAACTTCAAGATTCTCGCCGAATTTTCATAGAGTATCTTCTGCCGGACTTCGGGCGAA
>DASTET010000421.1:0-3196 GCA_035709445.1 Blastocatellia bacterium
CGCAAGGACACATGTGCTCAGCGATGAGAGCGCTGAGGTCAAATCCTCTTTACCCCTCTTCCACCGGCTCAATGAAAAGTTCATCAGAGGAAGTCAGCCGCTGCGCGGAGGAGTCGGCGTGCTCGGAAGGCTCGGCGTAAAGACCATCATAGACCTGCGCTCTGCATACGATCACACGAGCGATATAGGTGTGGCCGCCGAGCAGCGCGGCCTTCGCTATCACTGGGTGCCGATGAGCGTGTGGAACCCTCCCACGGATGAAGAGACCAAAAAGTTCCTCTCTCTTGTAACGGATGAGGGACAGGGGCCGTTCTTCGTCTTTTGCGCCGACGGGCTAAACCGCGTCGGAGAGATGAGCGCAATCTACCGGATCGCGCGCGACAATTGGAGCATTGAACAGGCCCTCGTCGAGATGGATAAGCTGGGGTTCAACCCTTATTACTACACGCTCCGAGCTTATGTGTGGACCTATGCGCGCAAGCATCACCCTGATTCCCTCCCGGAATCGGCCCGCCGCTTGAGCCCTTTCGAATAGAAGAGGTGTTGACAGTCCAGGCAAAAAAAGAGGCGGGAACTATGTTCCCGCCTATGGAGGACTGACGACTTGACTGACACAATCGATTAATCCGGAATAATCTCCATCTCTTCCCCTTCGTCGCCGTTTACAGGGACCGACAGCGCATTGAGCGCAGCCGCCGAAGAGGTTAATGCAATATCTGATAAGATGACGCCGTCGGCGAGCAGCACGCCATCAGCAAGAAGCACTCCGTCGGCGAGAAGCACCCCGTCCGCAAGAAGCACTCCACTGGAAAGCAGGGTCCCGTCTGCAAGAAGCACACCATCCGCGAGCAGCACACCATCCGACAGCAGCACTCCATCCGACAGCAGCACTCCATCCGACAGCAGCACTCCATCCGAAAGCAATACGCCTGTGCCGTATATCCCCTGGTAGTGCGTCATAAGGCTTGAGCCGGATATGATGTTCCACTTCTGTATTAACCCGCCGCCCCAGAGAATCGTTCTACCTGCGATGGTCGAGTACATCACGGGCGGGACGATTGTGAGCAGAGGGCTGCCCACGCTGAGCTGCGCAAGGTCGGTTCGGATAGCGCCCGCAAGACGGACCGCGCCTTCGACGTTAAGCATTCCGGCCCCCTGTTCAAAATTGTTGAACCTTGCGAGCGGTTGAGCGGTGTATTCGAGAATCGCCTTTACGAGGTTTGGTGTCAGGGATGGGTTTCGCTGGAGCAACAGAGCCGCCGCGCCCGCTGCGACCGGCGTTGCCGCCGAGGTCCCGCTCATTCGCATCATCCCTCGATTGATGTTTGTGATCGTAGAGATATTGAGGATCGGGTTGTTCGTCACCAGCCGGTTGGATGGCGACTTTGCGCCTATTATCCTGTTGCCCTGCGCTACCAGATCGGGCTTGATTATGTTGTCATAGTGCTTCACCCCGGATTCGTCGGTGTAAGACCCTCTTGTCGGCCCCCGCGAGCTGTAGGTTGCGACGAGGTCGTCTACACGATTATTCGTTCCTTTGGTGTTGGCCGCCCCTACCGTTATGGCTGCGGGCTCTATCCCGGGCGAATGAATGGCCCCATACAGCTTCCGCCCGTTTTCATCCTTTCCGAGGTTCCCAGCCGCCACGCAAACGACTATGCCTGCGTTGACGGCGCGGCGGACCGCGAGACAGAGCGGATCATAGAGGTATGAATCGACCGCCGTGGCCCCGAGGCTCAGATTCATCACCTTTATGTTGTAGGTGTTCTTGTTGACGATACACCAGTCTATGCCTGCGAGCAGTGAAGAGGTCGACCCCTGGCCGAGCGAGTTGAGCACCCGAACATTGATAATGTTGGCGGCGGGGGCTATGCCACGATATGCGCCGGAAGCGACGTCTCCGTTGCCCGCGGCGAGCGAGGCCACATGAGTTCCATGACCGTATGGATCATCGATCCTGCCCTCGCCCGTAAAGTCGACGCTTGCGACGACCCTCGACACGAGGCTTGAATTGCGGAATGCATGATGGGCTGTGTAGATGCCGGAATCGAGGATGGCGATCCCGATTCCCCGGCCATCGATAGTGCCCGTAGAAGGAGTGCCATAATTTCGGGCCTGATCCGTCCCCGTGGTGATTTCGAGATGTCCGGTCAGCCGGGTCGGTCGGTCCGCCGATATATACTTCACGTCGTCGCGCGAGGCGAGCGCGGCAACGGCCTTTGCAGGGAGCTCCACCGCAAAAGCGTCAATCCTTTCATAAACCTGCTTCACTCTCCCGTTCGACCGTGTGACGGCAGAGAGGGTATCTATCCTCGGGACAGACCCGGTCTGTATGATGACCGAGGTCCGTTTTTCAGGATTACCTCCGATCTCGTCTATCAAATCCTTTGACACTTTGCGTTCAGCGCCCGGTCTGGCGCGGGGGGCCTGTTTTGATTTTGAGTCGGCTCGAACGGCGGTTTCGGATAAAGCCCCGAAGTTTATCCCCGCAAGCGAAGGGAGGACTATTGCAGCTATTATCAACAGCCTCATTGTGAGGTTCACTCTTTTCATTCTTTATGCCCTTTTATCCTGTACCACTACCCTTAACACCGAAACCTTTTTCAAGAAACGTGCCACTTGCGCGATTGCATTCCTGAATATGTCGCGCGGAAGACTTCGAGGTGCTCAGGATAAGTGACGGGGGGGATGATTAATTTAGGCGCCACAAAGACTTGCGCGCATCGCCCGGCAACGGCGCGCTTTCCTGACGTCCGACCTTCTGAGGTCCGGCGCGGGCGAAAACGCTTTTTTTATAATCGGGTCATTCGGTCTAATTCAGTCATACTGACAATCCGTTTACGACAATTTGCACTAATTTGAAGGAAAGAGGAAACGGCCGTTTTGCGTTCGACGGGGCGCGAGCGGCGGCGTGCGAGCTTTTTGTTAAATGGGCGGCAGGTGGTATTATAGCCAATCCGTTCGGGCCTCAAATTCTAACAGGAGAACCATAATGGCTGAAGACTACGTCCTCGCGCTGGACCAGGGAACGACGAGTTCGCGCGCAATTCTCTTCGACCGTACAGGCAGGCCGGCGCACATTGCGCAGCAAGAGTTCGAGCAGCTCTATCCGCAACCCGGCTGGGTCGAGCACCGGCCCGAGGACATATGGTCGTCACAGTTGAACGCTGCCCAGCGATTGTTGAGAGAGTCTGGC
>DASTET010000422.1:0-2103 GCA_035709445.1 Blastocatellia bacterium
CAGAAGAAGATGTATGAGGCAGGCTGGGTAGGGATTCACTGGCCGAAAGAGTACGGGGGGCGCGGCGCCACGCTGATCGAGCAGACGATATTTATCGAAGAGATGGCACGCGCCGCCGCGCCGCCGCTAATAAACGTCCTCGGATTGTCGCTGCTCGGCCCCACACTCATAGCATACGGGACCGAGGCCCAGAAAAAGCGGTTCCTTGCAAACATACTGAGCGCCGACGAGATATGGTGTCAGGGTTATTCGGAGCCTAATGCGGGCTCGGACCTCGCATCGCTCAGGACCGAGGCGGTCAGGGACGGCGATCATTTCGTTGTGAACGGGCAGAAGACCTGGACCAGTTTCGGCCATTATGCCGACTGGTGCTTCGGCGTGGTCCGAACCGACACGGACGCGCCAAAACATAAGGGGCTGACCTACCTGCTCATCGATATGCACAGCCCCGGCGTCAAGGTGCGGCCCCTGAAACAGATGACGGGCGAGAGCGAGTTCAACGAAGTCTTTTTTGAGAATGTCCGCGTCCCTGTCGAAAACGTAGTCGGGCAGGTCAATGACGGCTGGAATATCGCCATCGCCACGCTGATGTTCGAGCGCGGCACGCTCGGCGCGAGCCTGCAGATTACCTTCAAGCGGCAGATAGAGCGGCTGATACAGATCGCTCGCTCTACCGCGCGCGATGGCCGCACGGCGAGCGAAGACCCTCTCACTCGACAGAAGCTCGCGCAGATATACACCGAGATCGAGATATTTCGACTGAACCAGATGCGAACTCTCACGCGGATGTCGAAGACCGGCGTGCCCGGCCCCGAAGGGTCTATTCAGAAGATATTCTGGAGCGAGATGAATCAGAGGATGCAGCAGGTGGCGATGGAGATTCTCGGCCCCTACGGCCAGTTGACCGGCGATTCACCCTACGCAGTAGACCACGGCCAGTGGGCCCACGGCTATCTGAGGTCGCGAGGCAACACGATAGAGGCGGGGACCAGCGAGATACAGCGGAACATCATCGGCCATTTCGTGCTGGGCCTTCCAAAAAGCTATTGATAGATCGATAGGAGAGACCATGGACTTTGACCTTAATGAAACCCAGAACCTGTTCAAGCGGTCTGCCCGCGAGCTGTTCACACAGGAATGCCCTCCGACCCTTGTCCGCGAGATGATAGAACACGGCACGCCCTACTCGGACGCGCTATGGCAGAAGCTTGTCGATCAGGGATGGACGGGTCTGATCTTCCCCGAAGATGTGGGCGGGACCGGGCTCGGCATGGTCGAGATGGCCGTCGCATTCGAAGAGATGGGCTACGCGCTCGTGCCGGGAGCCTATCTCTCGACGGTCGCGCTCGCAGGCTCATTGATCGAATCCGCCTGTTCGAGCCAGTACCGCGATAAGCTGCTCGGTGAGATCTGCGAGGGCCGTATAAAAGCTACGGTCGCCCTGCTCGAAGAGTCTGCGAGCTGGGACCCGGATGCCGTAAAGCTTGAGGCAACCGAGACCGAAGAGGGCCTGAGGCTGACGGGAAAGAAACTCTTCGTCTCCGACGCAGGCGTATCAGACAAAATCATCACCGTGGTCCGCAAGGGTAAGGACCTCGCGCTCGCTTTCCTAAATCCGAATACGCCGGGCGTATCGGTGAGGCTGACTCCGGGCATGGATTGCACGCGCGCGCTCTATGAGGTTGTATTCAACGACGCGGTTGTCGGAAGCGATGACGTCGTGAGCGATGACAAGGCTGCGAGGCAGGCGCTCCGGCACGCGCTCGATGTGGCGACGCTGGCGCTCTCAGCCGAGATGGTCGGCGCAATGCAGTGGATGCTCGACACGACGGTCGAGTATGCCAGGACGCGCAAGCAGTTTGGCAAGCCGATCGGACAGTTCCAGGCCATTCAGCACCATTGCGCCAATATGCTTCTGATGACCGAAAGCGCGCGCTCGGCGGTATATTATGCCGCGTGGGTAATGGGCAACGACCCGCAACAGGCTCCCCTGGCCGTTTCCATGGCGAAGGTATATGCATCGGATGCCTGTAGAGAGGTGGGCAACCTCGCCGTACAGGTCCATGGCGGCATCGGCTTCACCTGGGACGAGAACATTCACTT
>DASTET010000423.1:0-4121 GCA_035709445.1 Blastocatellia bacterium
TAAAGCTTGCGATCTTTCTCAGGTCCAGGACCGCTATGTCGGTCGCTTTCTTCTCGCCTGCGGCGCGCGCCGCCATGCGGACCAGCCCTTCTATGTCAATCGCCTGCGACTGTTGCTGTTTATTGGTACTGCGCCCCATCAATTCACCTGTACAATCTGTATTTTTCAATATAACCGGCGACCGGCGGAGGCACCATCTCGCCCACCGGCTCGCCGCGCCGCGCCCTGCGCCTGATCTCGGTCGAAGAGATGTCGCTCGTCACATAGCCGGTCAGGTAAATAAAGTAGCCTTCTTCCTCTTCCCGCTCTACACGGTCGCGCTCGCGCAGGTCGCGAACTCGCGATCTGAAGCGGGCGGGCAGGTGCGCGCCCGTCATCTCGACTCCGGGCCGCGCGGCCACGATCAGGTTTGTGCTCGACAGCAACCGCTCCGGCTCTCGCCAGGTGTTGATCTCGGCAAACGAGTCGGCCCCTATAACGAGAAACTGCTTCGTCTCCCGCCCGTAAAGCTCTTTGAGACGTTCGACCGTCTCGAAGGTATAGGGCCGTTCGGGCATATCTAGCTCAATAGTAGAGACCATCAGCTTTGGCTCGTTCATAGTTGCAAGCACCGCCATCGCGTACCGATGATAAGCGTCCGAGATTGAAGCGGGGTCTTTATGAGGCGGACTGTGTGCCGGGATGATCAGCAGCCGGTCGAGCTTGAAGTTTTCGGCGACGGCGCGCGCGACCTCCAGGTGCCCGTTGTGTATCGGATCGAAAGTCCCGCCATAAACGCCTATGCTCTGATAGCTCAAAGTCTCGCCCATCGGTTCCCCTTCAGAAATAGACGAGATTTACAGGACGGACGAAAGCTCTTTTCTCACGTCAATCCTGTTAATCCTGTCCACTCTCTCTCCCGATCAAGGGGCCGGATACTTCCACCTCGTTACCTTCTTTGATCCTTTCGAGATGTCGACCGAGCGCCCCCACGAGCCGGTCGAGCCCCTGGCCTGTCACCGCAGAGATTTCAAACATCTCAAGCCCGCGCTCCTCGACAAATGCGCGCAGGCGCGCAACGCGCGCCGGATCATCTACCGCATCGATCTTCGACGCCGCCACCATCTGCGGCTTGTCGAGCAGACCGGACTTATACAGCTCGATCTCACGAGCGATGATAAGAAAATCCTCTACGGGGTCGCGTCCTGTAGAAGAGACATCCACGACATGAAGAAGGAGCTTTGTGCGTTCGACGTGCCGCAGAAATTCGAGCCCGAGACCGGTCCCGGCATGCGCGCCTTCAATCAGCCCCGGTATGTCGGCGACGACGAAGGTCTTCTCCTCGTCATAGGTGACGACGCCGAGATTCGGCTCTAGCGTGGTGAACGGATAATCGGCAATCTTGGGACGCGCTGCTGATATGCGCGAGATCAGCGTCGATTTTCCGACGTTTGGAAATCCGACCAGACCCACATCGGCAATAAGCTTCAGCTCCAGGTCTAGCACTTTGACCGCGCCGGGCTGGCCGTCTTCGTGATAACGGGGAGCGCGATTTGTAGAGGTGGCGAACCTCGCATTGCCGCGACCGCCGCGACCGCCGGGAGCAATGCAGACTCGAAGGCCGGGAGCGGAAAAATCATAAAGCGGCTCGCCCGTATCGGCGTCGGTCACAAGCGTTCCGACCGGGACGAGCACTGTCACGTCTTCGCCGTCACGCCCACTGCGATTGCTCCCCTCGCCGTGGCCGCCCCGGCCCGCTCGGTATTCAGGGTTGAAGCGAAACTGTAAAAGCGTGTTCAGTTGATCGGTAGATTCCAGGTAGACCGAGCCTCCTCTGCCGCCATCGCCGCCTGACGGGCCTCCTCGCGGGACGAACTTCTCGCGGCGAAATGCTGTCACTCCATTGCCGCCGTCCCCGCCCTTTACTACTATCCTAGCCCGATCTAAAAACTGCATTTTAATAAGTCTGGCGAGTCTAGCGAGTCGCGCGTCTAGCGCGTCGCTTTAAAGAGCGACATCGCAGAATGAGATGTTGCAAAGTAAGCAACATCGTCAAAAGCGGGACGCGCTAGACGCTCGACTCGCTAGACGCGCTAGACTGCTCTTGGACGCTGACGAATTTGCCCTTGCGCTTCTGCTCGAACTTTACGATGCCTGACGTGAGAGCAAAGAGCGTATCATCAGAGCCGCGACCGACATTTGTCCCCGGCTTGAACTTTGTGCCCCGCTGACGGACCAGTATCTCGCCGCCGTTTACAAACTGGCCGCCGAAGCGTTTAACCCCCAGCCGCTGAGCGTTCGAGTCTCGCCCGTTTCGGGAGCTGCCTACTCCTTTTTTGTGTGCCATAAACCCTCTTGTATAAGCGCGGTCCTTACGCGCCGATAGAATCGATTCTCACAGCGGTGAAACCCTGCCGGTGGCCGTGTGTCTTCTTGTACTGCTTGCGTCTCTTCTTCTTGAAGACGATTATCTTCTGCCCGCGACCGTGTTCAAGGACGGTAGCTGTGACGCGCGGACCGTCCAGCACCGGCGTACCAATGTTGATCTGCTCGCCCTCTCCCGATACGAGCACGTCAAACTCGACGCTCGAGCCGACCTCTGCCGATATCGACGGGACGCGGACGACCTCGCCCTCGGTTACGCGGAACTGTTTGCCGCCAGCCTGGATGATAGCGTATGCCACGGTTAGCACCCCCAAAAAATTTACTCACGACGAAAGTCTGAAATTATAGCGGCCTGTTTTAACCGGTGTCAACGGTGGCACAAAGATCGATTCACGCCCGGTAAGAACCCGGCTCCTTTCAAGTGGTAAACTCCCCGACCGATAGAAATGCCTGATCAGCGAAGACATAACTTCTCTTAGAACTTTCTTAGGACTTTCTTAGAACTTTCTCAGGACTATTCGCCACCTCATTGATATAGCTTAGCCCGGTATGTTGTGACAGAGACCGGCAGCCGATCACGGCTACAGATTGGCCGATTTTGGTCCTGTTCGCCGGGGTTGCGATAAAAGCCTCACCCGGCATAGCTGTGCATTTCCGCCAAGGGAAAGGAAGGAGTGTCATCTCGGAATGAAAGCAATCAGACTTATCCTAACGGTTCTTCTTTTGACTGCCAGCGCCATCGAAGTCTATTCCCGGCAGTCTGCCTGGAGCCAGACCGGCTCGCTCGGCACGGGGCGGTTTATACCCTCGGCCGTATTACTCGCCGACGGTAAAGTGCTCGTGGTCGGCGGCACCTCCTGTGCCGGCCCTCCGCTTGTTTGCCAGGCCATCAACAGCCCTGAAATCTATGATCCCGCCACGGGAACGTGGACCGCCACCGGCAACATGCTCACACCCCGCACAAATCATTTTGCCGTGCGGCTGGCTAACGGCAAGGTGCTGGTCGGCGGAGGCTTCAGCCAGACCAAATTAAGCAGCGCGGAACTTTATGATCCGGAGACAGGAAGCTGGACGCCGACAGGCAGTCTCATCACCGCTCGCACGAACGCGACCGCGACGCTGCTCGCCAACGGCAAGGTGCTTGTCGCGGGCGGCGAGGGGCCGGAAAACGGTTCGACCTCGCTCGACAGCGCGGAGATCTATGATCCGGACACAGGCAGATGGAGCCCTACAGGCACGATGAACGCAGCGCGGAACGTACACACGGCCACGCTGCTCGAAAACGGCAAGGTGCTCATCGCCTCCGGCGTCAGCGGCCCTTTCGCCAGCCCGACTCTGCTCAACAGCGCCGAACTCTACGACCCCGACGCGGGAAGCTGGACGCTTACAGGCTCGCTCGGCACAGCGCGGCCCTTCCACACCGCAACGCGGCTCGCCAACGGAAAAGTGCTCGCAGTCGGCGGCAGCAACTTTACGTCTGTCATCTACGACACGGCAGAACTCTATGACCCTGCCACGGGTCTTTGGAGCTCGACCGGAAGGCTGATTGCGCCTCGCATATCTCACACTGCGACCTTGCTTGCGAACGGTAAAGTCCTGGTCGCAGCAGGCTCGGACGCCAGGGAAAAAAGGGCCGAGCTGTACGACCCGGCCACCGATAGCTGGTCGCTGACCGATGACCTCAATGTGGCGCGACTAAACCATGCGGCGGCGCTGCTTGAGGATGGCAGGGTGCTGGTCGTGGGGGGCAACCCCGG
>DASTET010000424.1:0-2273 GCA_035709445.1 Blastocatellia bacterium
GCGCCGCGACCCTCGACCGGCGGACGCCCACCAGCGCGAACTCGGAGGCGACAAAGAAACCGTTGGCCAGCACGAGCAATAAAATGGTGGCCAGCTTGAGAACTGTCCAAATAGCCGACGAGGCTTCCATAGACACTGAAATTTTATCAACCGCGGGCGCTTATTACCAAGCGGCTTGCGGCGGTCTTTCAGCGATGGAAGGGCAGGGGCCATTCAGTTCTCGATTTAAAAGGGGGATTCTGATCGATCAAAGTCTATATAAACACAGAGGACGCGGAGGAACACAGAGGATTGAATGATTCCTCTGCGTTCCTCCGCGTCCCCTGTGGTTCAAATACTATTTCTCGACCGGGACATAGAATCTACATTATTGAAAACTGATTAATTTCGGACGCATTATAATTGTCCGGTTCTCCGAGCATCGCTTTACGCTTCGCCTTATCCGAGTACATCGCCCTGTCTGCCGCCAGCAACAATTCATCGAGCGTGTCGCCGTCGATTCCGAAAGTCGCCCATCCTGCGCTGATCCCGATGAATATACTCGTCCCGCCGAACCCGAAATCGCGCTGGTCTGCCGCCTTCTGTATCCGGCCCACAAGGTCGCCGACTTCTTCCGGCCCAACCTGCAAGATGGCTACGAATTCGTCACCGGCGTACCGGCTTATGAAGTCGGAAGAGCGGACCTGCGAGAGCAGCAGCCGTGAAAGCTCCTTGAGCAGATGATCGCCGGCCTGATGACCGAGCCTGTCGTTGACCGCCTTGAACCCGTCGAGGTCCATCATCACGACGGAGAAGACATCGCGGTGACGCCTCGCATTGTCGGCCTCTTCTTCAAACCGATAGCGGAGCGCCCGCGCGTTGGGAAGGCCGGTAAGCAGGTCCGTGAGCGCGCTCGTCTCGGTCCTTTCGTGATGGACCGCGTTGGCAATCGCGTCCGATGCCAGCTTTGCGACCGCCTCTACAAGACGTAGATGATCGGCATCATAAGCCCTGAGGTCTGCCGAGTAGAGCGCGAGCGCGCCTAACACTTCGCCGTCTTTCATAAGCGGAACGACGGTAGCGGTGTTGTAATTCTCGCTCACATCGGCCTTCATTGCGTCGAAGTCGAGCCTCGGATCGCAATTGTGCATGGAATGGCAGTTGGCGACTACCCATCCGGCTATCCCTGCGCCCGATTTCATGCGCCTCCCTTTGAAGCGGTCCGCGTTGCGGCCCGATACGTGTGCGGCTTCTATCTCGGTCGAGTCCTGGCGCTGCAGGTAGAGCACGCAGGTGGTATAGCTGACGATATCTTCGAGCCTCGACGAGAAGACGGCGAAGGTATCGCGCAGGTCGAGGCTCGTGCCTATGGTCTGGGCTATATCGTAAAGCGTGATGACCTCCCGGTGCGCGCTCCGGATACGCTCGAACGCCTTCGGCCCGGTCTCGATTCTCGCGGGTCTGCCGTTTGCGCGTCCGGGCTGTCCCTCGGTCGCCTCAGGCTCGACCCTCTGGCGGCGAATCTCTGCTTCGAACTCGGGGAGGTGATCCAGAAATGTTCTTATCACTGTCGGGTCGAACATCGTCCCCGTCCCCTCTTTGAGCATCTGTATGGCCTGCTCGCGCGTCATGGCCTTGCGGTACTGCCGGTCCTCGCGAACCGCGTCGAAGCAGTCGGCGACGGTCAGTATCCTCGCGGTGATAGGTATCTGATCGCCCTTGAGGCCGTCGGGGTAGCCGCGACCATCCCATCTCTCATGATGATGGCGAACGACAGGCACTACCGGGTAAGGGAACCCGACACGCTCGAGTATCTCGGCCCCGACAATCGTGTGGACCTTCATCTTCTCGAACTCGGCGGGGGTGAGCGGACCGGGCTTGTTGAGGATGTAGTCGGGTACGGCGAGCTTGCCGATGTCATGCAGCAGCGCGCCTGCCTTGAGCGACTCGATCTCCCCTTCGGATAACCCGAACAGGCGCGCGAGCCCCGTCGCGTATATCTGAACGCGATGAACGTGGTCGTGCGTCACCTCGTCTTTCGCATCGATGGCGATTGCGAGCGCCTCGATGGTTCTCAGGTGCAGGTCGGCCATCTGCTCTGCGTGGCGATTCGATGAATCGACCTTGTCGAGATAGACCTTATAGGTGAAGTAAGTGATCGTAACTATAGGGACCGCGATTATGAATGCGAAGAAGGAGACTACAGATATCAGTTTTACAATAAGGCAGGCTGCGGCGGCCCCTGCAAAGTAAGATATGGATGTCCAGAGGAAAGATTCGGTCCAGGTCTTTAT
>DASTET010000425.1:0-2980 GCA_035709445.1 Blastocatellia bacterium
ACACAAAGGCGAAGCTGTCGAGCCGCTACTACGTGGCGGAGATCAATACGGATACTAATAAGGTATGAGCAAGATACTGATCGTCGGCTCAGGAGCCAGCGGCGTCCATTTCGCCTTGACGGCGCTCAAGAAAGGGCATGAATGCATCATGCTCGACGTAGGCAACGCCAGGCCGCCGGCCGTCAACCCTGAGGATAGTTTTAACGACCTCAAGGTCAATCTGAGCGACCCGGTGAATTACTTCCTGGGCCGGAATTATGAGGCGGTGGTTCACCCCGGCTCGGAAGGCGAGTATTACGGTTTTCCGCCGAACAAGGGTTATGTCTTCTCAAAGCCATCGGCCTTTAAGACAAGGTCGGAAGGATTTGAACCGCTCTTCTCGTTTGCTCAGGGCGGGCTTGCGGAGGCATGGACGGGCGGGGTCTATCCATTAAACGACGAGGAGCTCGAAGCGTTTCCCTTCGACTACGCCGATATCGAGCCGTATTACGACGAGGCGGCAAGGCGTATCGGAATAGCCGGTGTAAGAGATGACCTTGCAAGGTTCTACCCGGTCCACGAGAACCTTATGGAGCCTTTGCGCCTGGACGAACATTCAAAACGTCTGCTCGCCTCCTACGAGAAGCATAAAGGCTATCTCAACAACAGGCTGAATTCTTATATGGGACGAAGCCGGATCGCGACGCTCAGCCGCGACAAGGACGGGCGGAAAGGGTGCACTTACACGGGAAGGTGTCTGTGGGGTTGTCCTTCAGGGGCTCTCTACACTCCTTCGATCACGCTGAAAGAGTGCATGACCTATCCCAACTTCAGTTACATACCGAATCTGTATGTGAGCCATTTCAAGACCGACTCCGGAGGTCGCATCAAGAGCGTCATCGCAGAGTCTATAGATAGTAAGACATCTCATGAGATCGCCGCAGACAGTTTCGTGCTGGCCGCCGGGACTCTCTCTTCATCAAAGATTTTCATGGATTCGATACTGAAAGAGAGAGGGGAAGTGATAAAGCTGACCGGCCTGATGGATAACAGGCAGATACTCATCCCGTTTATCAACCTCCGTATGATCGGGGAGACGTATAACCCCGATAGCTACCAGTATCATCAGATTGCCATAGGGTTTGAATGCGGTCAGCCGAAGCGTTATTTTCATGCGCTGGTCACCACGCTGAAATCGGCGCTGATACATCCCATCATCCAGAATATACCGCTCGACCTGCTGACCTCGCTTGCGGTCTTTAGAAACCTGCGCGCAGGTCTGGGGGTGGTCAATTTGAACTTCTTTGATGACAGGCGGGATGATAACTTCGTCACTTTGCAGACAGACAATCAATCGGGGCGCTCAAAGCTGAGCATCAATTATTCGCCCCCCTCAAACGAGAGAGCCATAATCAAACAGGCCGTGAAGGTCGTGAAGAAGACTTTGTGGAGGCTGGGGTGCATAGTCCCTCCGGGGATGATGCACATAAGGCCGATGGGCGCAAGCGTTCACTATGCGGGCACTATTCCGATGTCTTCGAAAAAGGCCCCGAATACGACAACCATGCACTGTCAAAGCCATGACTTCGACAATCTCTATTTTGTCGACGGGACGACCTTTCCGGCTTTACCCGCAAAGAATCTCACGTTCACCCTGATGGCTAACGCCATCCGGGTGGCCGATCAAGCGTTTTAAGAGGAGATAAACTTTTTTATGAAATTACTGGTCATCGGGTTGGACAGCGCGGTCCCAGACCTCATGTTTGGCGACGAGCGATTGACGAACTTTCGCAGGCTGATGGAAGCGGGCTGTTATGGCCGGCTTGAGACTGTTATACCTCCGATCACCGTCCCCGCCTGGATGTGCATGGCCACGAGCCAGGACCCCGGCTCGCTCGGCGTCTATGGCTTTCGCAATCGCACGGACCATTCCTACGACGGGCTTGGGATCGTAAACTCCCGGTCGATTCAGGACATAGCCATATGGGACCAGGTGGCCCGCGAAGGGAAGCGCGCAAATATCATAGGCGTGCCGCCGTCGTATCCGCCGAGAAAAGTGAATGGAATCTGCGTCGGCTGCTTCCTGACCCCGGATACGAACAAAGACACATACACTCAGCCGCCGTCTGTGAAAGAGAGCATCACCGGGCTTGTGGGCGAATACCCCGTCGATGTCAAAGGCTTTCGCACGGACAGGAAAGACTGGCTCAAGGATGAGATATACGCGATGAGCCGTAAGCATTTCGAAGTCGTCCGCCACCTGTTGACGAGCACCGAATGGGACTACTTCCAGTTTGTCGAGATAGGGCTCGACCGCCTTCAGCATGGCTTCTGGAAGTATCACGACCCTGAGCACGTGCTGCACGTGCCCGGCAACCCTTATGAGGAGGTGATACGCGATTACTATCTCTATCTCGATGACGAGCTGGGCAGAATATTCGAGTGCCTGAGCGAAGACACGGCCATACTGGTCCTCTCCGATCACGGCGCGCAGCGGCTCGACGGGGGCTTCTGCATAAACGAATGGCTCGTGGGCGAGGGCCTGCTCGTGCTCAACGAGTACCCGAAAGAGATCACGCCTTTCAGCAAGCTCGATGTGAACTGGGAGAAGACCAGGGTATGGAGCGAGGGCGGATACTACGCTCGCCTCTTCTTCAATGTGAGGGGACGCGAGCCGAACGGCGCGGTAGATAAAGCCGATTATGAGAAGCTGCGCGACGAGGTCAAGCTTAAGCTTGAAGCCACGGTCGATGACCGTGGAGATCAGATGGGCACGATGGTCTTCAAGCCGGAAGAGATTTACAGGAACGTGCGCAACGTGGCCCCGGACCTGATCGCGCATTTCGGCGGGCTCTACTGGCGGTCGATAGGCGGCGTCGGTTATCGAGCCGTACACGTTCAAGAGAACGACACAGGGCCGGACGACTGCAACCATTCGCAGTATGGGAGCTTCATCCTTGCCGCGTCCAACAGCCCGCTATCGGGCGATATCGAAGGGACG
>DASTET010000426.1:0-13134 GCA_035709445.1 Blastocatellia bacterium
CGAGCG
Source organism: Blastocatellia bacterium (assembly GCA_035709445.1). Classification (GTDB taxonomy): domain Bacteria; phylum Acidobacteriota; class Blastocatellia; order UBA7656; family UBA7656; genus DASTET01. The sequence goes on from DASTET010000426.1 coordinate 7, forward strand.
CGCGGATGATGAATGCAGCCATTTGCTGGCGAGTGACCACCTCATCAGGACAGTAAGAACCTAGTCCGCACCCCACTGTGATGCCGTTTGCGGATAAGATGTTGATCTCCGTGAAGAAAATATGATCCGGCGGAACATCTGTGAAGTTTGCGGCCTGCTTCACGGCAAAGCTCTTATCATCGACCGTGATGACGGCCGTACGGCGCGCTGAAGTCGGATTCAGCTCGACGGAAAATGCCACGCTTCCGTTGCCGGTGCCGCCGCTCCCTAAAGTAATTACTACCCAGCTTGAGTCACTCGCCGCCGTCCAGTTGTGGTCTGCAGCCGCTGAAACGTTAATACTACCGGCCCCTCCCAAATACGTGAAGCACTGACTTGCAGGAGATAGGCCGCACAGACCTGTGAAGGCAAAAGGGATTGTGGTGCCGACCGGGTTATGGGCTTCGTCGCCGTTGAACACGGCTGAAAGGGAGGCTGCGTCTGAGGGGACGGTCAGTGATACCGTGGCTACCCCATTCGAGTCCGTAACTCCAGACCCGCCGACTGAACCGAGGGAGAAGCCGATCACCTTTCCTTCCAAGGGCGCCCAATTATCCGGGTTGGACACCTTGTACTCTAATCTTGCAGAGGCAGTGATAGTCGCCCCACAAGCTCCGGCGCTTGGCCCCATACTCACTGAGCGAATCCGGGTTTGGGAGGCTGCAGATACATTCCCCGGTGCTGCGGAGACAGTACCCAAAGTTGATGCAAGAAACGCTATAGATAAAAATAGGACCGCAAATTGAATACGGCTGCAGGTAACGCCTATCTCTGATGTGACATCTTCTCTCACTTATGTCTTCTCCTTAATCAGGTCTTCATGCTCACTACTGAGTCTTATTCTTATTCGCGCCTGCTATAGCGCATTGCTCGTGCCGCAACCGGGCATGAAGGGATATGTAGGCGTCGAAGTAGACTTAACGGTGCGAGAGATTTGAATATTAATTCTCAGCTAGGACGAGAGCGTCGGCAGGCAGGCAGGAGTGTAGGGAAGGCAGTCCGATCAGAATGGTCGAACTCGAAGCCGAGCATGGTCATTTTGATCATTACCAGGGGTTTTATGTTTTTACTTACAAACAAGAAGAGCAACGGGTCCGCGCGCCTAACTCAATTCATATAATCTGACTGGTTGGGTGAATACTTCGATGGAGCAGTTGTGAAGCAAATTAGTCCAAACAGTAGGAAATAACAGGAACTACCAGGAACGTAACCTCTTGAAAGCAGAAAGCGAGGCTATACTGGTTTATTCTCATAACTCAACCTTCCCGTCCACTGTTGCTGCCCTCCATTGTCTATAACCTCTTTGCTTCGGATTATTGATCCTAACCTTCATTTCGCAACACTCAACCGCAGCGAGCTAGGAGCCACAGGTGCGTCCCTGCCGCTTACCTTTACTCATTTCTTACCCTCTTCTGCACATTAACCTGTTGCCCTCGTAAGCCGCTATACAGCGATTTTGCTGGTACAAATCTGGAACAATCTTTCATCAATCATCATCGTTTCGTATCAACTTTGGAGGTTTTCAGGCTGGCCACCATCACGTTGAAACTGTTTATCTATCGAACGTTATCAACTTTGAAGGAACTAGGCGGAATGCATATCGGTAGGATTCATAACCCCAAGGTCGTTGGTTCAAGTCCAAATGCCGCTACTTTCAAATACCTTCCATACAACAGTTTATTGTTAACCCGCAGCGGCCAGAGATGGTCGCTGTTGGTCTTTGTGGTCCACTTGTGGTTTGTGAAGGGCGCAGATTCAAACCCTCCCTCGCAACCATTCAAGGCCACCTTACGGCGGCCTTTCATTTTGAGCTAATGAGTTTAATCCGGAGCCAGTTGGGTCGGTGGCCCTACTACTCGGAACTGTTAGGAAGCCTGCCCGACACAAACTCGGACAAATATCTTGCAATGTCGTTGAACTGGAACACGGCAGGGGCACGACTTGATGTTGATTTTAATGGCTGGGAGACATGGACTCAGACACCCAGACGCAGAGACCGGACAAGCGCTGACCCAATCGTAATAACGTGATTACTTCTTGGCCCCATATATCGCTTTCAATCTGGCAAGGCAAACTCGAAGATAATTCTTTCATCTCCTCATGTCCAAGTTTTCTTGGTAAAGGACCGAAGCCCTAATTATGGTAAAGACGTTCTTTTGGAGTGCCGTTGCTGCGGGTGTATAGTTGTTTGGCTATCCTGCCAGCTCATCAGCCGGAGCACAATCAGATATCAATTTAGTTGACCCCGCGATCAAACGGGCTGTCGCGGGCCATGAGGGGTGGGGCTACCTACGGCAAGCTTCGGCTGACCTTGACGGGGATGGTCTTCGTGAGCAGGTGTTCTTGATCGCCAACGCAGAAGCCCGCAAGGGTAAGCATGTCTGGGATGATGCGCAAATCTGGCAGGTCTATATCGAAGAGCCCGACGGGAGGCGAACCTATGTCTTCTCCCGCTGGGTGCAGCTTGGTCGAGTCGAAGCAATAGTGACGGATGCGGAGCGCAATCTCATGCCGAATACCTTCGCAGTCTACGAGGTGCGCTATCGCCGACCCTCCCATGTGCAGGTGGTCGAACTGCTAAAGCGGCACACAAACCCGCGCGCTGGTTTTGCTGATTCGTTGCAGTAGTGATGAGCATCCGACAGGCCCCATTATCAATATGGCTATACTATAACAGGCGAATGCTGTGCTACTGGCAAAAGTATCTGGTCATAATAGACCGCACATCCTACATAAGCTCTGCGCGCAGTAGGGAGGGCGATAGAACGCCTTCATATCCCTACTGATAAACGACAAAGAAATTGTTGTTGAGGAAGTCGTGTTTTTCGACCTGTTTAAACCCCGCTTCCTTCATCCACTTCTCAAGGTCGGCAAGAGTATACTTCATCTGCTCGTGCCCTGCCGGCCAGCTCTCGCTAAAGTCGATGACCGCTATACGACCTTCTGGGCGCATGTAGCGCCGCAGAGACTTCAGGTATGCTCCCTGTCCCTTGATGTGGTGGAGTGTGTCGACGAGGACAATCAGGTCGACCGGGTCTGGTATTCGGGGATCGTCTTCGGCGGCCATTATCGTCCGGACGTTGGAGAGCTTTTCATCCCGGGCTGTCTTCTCAATGTGCTTGAGTAGGTCCGGGTCGATGTCTATAGCATAGACCGTGCCTGTCTCTCCCGCCTTCTTTGCGATCGGTCGCGTGAACAATCCGGAGCCGGCCCCGATGTCGGCGACCCGCTGCCCGGGTTTGATCTCTAGTGTATCGACTACGCGATCAACCTGGAGGTTCTCTACGCGGCGCTCCGATTCCAGCAGTTTTATGTACTCTTGCGGATCGCGTCGCTGTTGAGCTTGCGCGCCTATGAGCGCGACCGAGAGCGCGATTGTCAATGCCTTCCAAGTCTTCATGGTCTCCTCCCCTGAATTCCTAATAATGTCCCACTGTCGACAGCGATCACTTCTGGCTATCCATCAAACTTCATCCGCGCCAAACGCACCGGTCAGCGCCGGCATCCCCGCTGCGGCTTCCTGGCCTAACATGGCTACGACAGGGGCTCTGCAGCGCGACGCAAGGCGTCCGAGCGCCGCCGGTGCCGGACCGTCACGCACCATTCATAATACACTCCTGGCACTGCCGCCGTCATCGCGCTGACCGACCCAAGGATGGTGAGCGCGATGATTGCACTGACCGCCTTCGCGCCGTCTCCACCTAACAATCGCTGCGCTGCTATCGAACCTGCGGCGATGGCGACCTCCCAGGAATCGGCAGACAGCGCGTAGAGAAACAGAACGTTGTCGGTAGCGAAAAGGGCAGCGGGTCGACTGCAAGACCACATCAGCCTTCGATAACGGCCTCTCTATAATTTAGCTCCGCGCAGTCGCAATGCGTTGCCTATGACCGACACCGAGCTAAAGCTCATCGCCGCTGCTGCGATCATCGGGCTGAGCAGTATCCCTAAGAAAGGATAGAGGACACCTGCGGCTATCGGCACGCCCAGCGCGTTGTAGATGAATGCAAAAAAGAGATTCTGCCGGATGTTCTGCATCGTAGCCCGGCTCAAGCGGCGGGCGCGGACTATACCGCGCAGGTCTCCCTTCACCAGCGTCACGCCCGCGCTCTCCATGGCCACATCCGTGCCCGTGCCCATCGCAATGCCGACCTGTGCCTGAGCCAGCGCCGGCGCGTCGTTGATGCCGTCGCCCGCCATGGCTACTATCCGGCCCTTCTCCTGAAGTCGCTTGATCGCATCTGCTTTCTGGTCCGGCAGTACCTCTGCCACAACTTCATCGATGCCGAGCTTCTTCGCCACGGCTGTCGCCGTAGTGCGGCTGTCGCCTGTCAGCATCACAACCTGAATCCCTTCCTCGTGAAGCAATCGTATCGCTTCGGGCGTGGTCTCTTTAACGGGGTCGGCAACTCCGAGCAACCCCGCAGAATTTCCATCTATGACCACAAACATCACGGTCTGCCCTTCGCCGCGAAGCGTTTCGGCTTTTGCCGCAAGCTCTCCCGGATCGACCTTGAGGTCATCAAGCAGCCTGCGATTGCCGAGGCTGACCGTCCGGCCTGCGACGCGCCCGGTGACGCCCTTTCCCGTGATCGAGTCGAATGCCTCGGTGCCTGAAAGATCAATCCCTCTCTCTTCAGCTCCTTTTACGATTGCCGCGGCAAGCGGGTGCTCGCTCCCGCGCTCGAGGCTTGCCGCAAGCCGCAACAGCTCGCGCTCGTCCCATCCATCCGCGGGATCAACCATCACAAGGCGGGGCCTGCCCTCTGTCAGCGTTCCGGTCTTATCAACGACGAGCGTGTTAACCTGCCGGAGCACTTCAATCGCCTCCGCGTTCTTGAACAGGACCCCGACCTGTGCCCCTTTACCCGTTGCGACCATTATCGACATAGGCGTAGCTAGCCCGAGCGCGCAGGGGCAGGCTATTATTAACACGGCGACGGCATTGATCAGTGCATAGGCCATCCGCGGCTCAGGCCCGACAACCGCCCATACGATGAAGGCGATCACAGCCGTCACGACCACGGTGGGGACGAAGTAAGCCGACACCTGGTCTACGAGCCTTTGAACAGGCGCGCGGCTGCGCTGGGCTTCCGCTACCATCTGCACTATCTGCGAGAGCAGCGTTTCAGCGCCCACTCTTTCGGCCTGCATGACGAAAGCGCCTGTCCCGTTTATCGTCGCGCCTATGACGCGGTCGCCCGGCCCTTTCTCGACGGGGATCGGCTCGCCCGTGACCATCGATTCATCAATGAAGCTGGAGCCTTCAAAAACGACGCCATCTACCGGAACCTTCTCGCCCGGACGCACGCGCAGCCGGTCGCCTGGGTGGACCTGATCGAGGGGCACGTCTTCTTCGCTTCCGTCATCACGCACACGGCGGGCGGTCTTTGGCGCGAGCCCTAAGAGCGCCTTTATCGCCGCGCTCGTCTGGCTGCGGGCTTTAAGCTCGAGCACCTGTCCGAGCAGCACGAGCGTGACTATGACTGCTGCGGCCTCGAAATAGACGGGCACTTCACCTTCCATATCCCGGAACGAGGCGGGGAACAGTTCGGGAAACAGGGTCGCAATTATGCTGTAGAGGTAAGCGACCGAGACGCCGAGCGCGATCAGCGTGAACATGTTGAGGCTGCGGTTGACGATTGACTGCCAGCCCCGGACGAAGAAAGGCCAGCCGCCCCAAAGGATCACGGGCGACGCGAGCGCAAGCTCAAGCCATCCGAGCACGCGAGGCGATGCGAGATGTTGTAGAGGCATACCGGGAATCATCTCGCCCATAGCGATGATGAGCAGCGGAGCTGTCAGCGCTGCGCTCACCCAGAACCGCCTCCGCATATCTATGAGTTCTTCGTTCGCTTCATCGCCTGTGACCGTTCGCGGCTCCAGGGCCATTCCGCATATAGGGCAAGTGCCCGGCTCATCACGCACGATCTCCGGGTGCATAGGGCAGGTGTACTCGGTCTTTGTGGCTGTCGCTTTGATCGTCACCGGCTCCAGAGCCATGCCGCACTTCGGGCAAGAGCCGGGCCCGTTTTGCCGGACCTCCGGATGCATTGGGCAGGTGTATTCTTCGCCCTTATCGGCAGCAACTTTTGGTGCAGAGCGCGTCAGAACTACAGGCGCGCTCACAGTGCCCTTAATAAACCTGGCAGGCTCGGCCCGAAACTTCTGAAGACATGACTGGCTGCAAAAGTAATAGGTCTTTCCTTCATGCTCGAAAGACCCGGCTGCGGATGCGGGTTCTACAGTCATCCCGCACACCGGATCTATCACCTGCGTACCTTGTCCCGCTATTGTGTTCATCGTTTGCTCCTTTATGCGAACCAGATCAATCGCTATCCGGCGCTTTATCGCTTCACGCACCGCAGATACTGTAAGCGTTCACCGCTTCGACTTCTTGAAGCCTTTCTGTTTGCCGGGGCTGTGCTCAACGTGAGCGCCCTCGATCAGCCCGCAGATGTGTCCGGGAGCGCGCCCTACCCTGTCCCACTCTTCGAGCGTCTCGGCCAGCTCTTTTCGGTAACTCGCCATTTCCTGCATTCGCCGGTCCAGCTCTTCCAGCCTCGTCCGCACGATCTCGCGTACTTCGTTGCAAGGACTGTGCCCGCGGCGCGCGTCATCTATAAGTTTTCTGATTTCATCGAGGGAGAAGCCCAGCACCTGCGCCCGCTTGATGAAACTCAGACGGTCCAGCACGTTGCTCGAATACATCCGGTAGCCGCTGTAAGTGCGCGCGGGTTTATCGAGCAGCCCGCTCTTTTCATAAAACCTGAGCGTCTCTATGCCTATCCCCGTCTGCCTGGACACTTCGCCGATCTTTAACAGTCGACGGTCTTGCTTCCGCTCTGCCTCTTCCTCATTGAAAGCCCTCGTCCGCATCGTTTCACCTCCTATCACATCTATAGGATAAACCCTGTAGTCGGCTACGGAGTCAAGCGAAAAATAATTGTCAGGTATATGCCTATTCTTGAGATAGCTTCTAATGATCTGCTCCAGGCTCTAATACTACAGTTGTAGATAGCAAAATCGTATCATGAAGCAATAACCCTATTGTAAGGAGAGCTTCATGAAATCCGAGGAGCGGACCAAGACAGCCATTGAAGAGGCCGAAGCGTGGGCTAAAGGCTTACTTGAGATTGATGACAGGATCAGCATTCACTTCCCCCGATCAGAACCTCGCCACCGAGCTTTAGCCTACTTGAAAGGATTAATCAGTCCCATCGAGCGAAAGAACGGATGGCAACTGGCTGAGCAGGCCGGGGATGATACTCCCTATGGAGTTCAACATCTATCAGGGCGCGCTGAGTGGGACGCTGATAAAGTCCGCGATGACTTGTCTGATTACGTCAACCAATATCTGGGCGAACAAGAGGCCGTGCTGGTTGTCGATGAGACCGGTTTTTTGAAGAAAGATGACCACTCTGTTGGGGTGCAGCGTCAGTATTCGGGCACTGCCGGTCGGATCGAAAACTGTCAGATCGGGGTATTGCTCGCCTACACCAGCTCGAAGGGACGAACTTTTATTGATCGGGAGTTGTATCTGCCAAAGCAATGGGCCGAGTCGGCTGAAAGGCGGGAAGAAGCCGGTGTCCCCAAGCAGATCAAGTTCGCTACCAAACCGCAGCTCGCGCAAAAGATGATAAAGCGAGCAATAGATTCTGGCATTGCTTTCAAGTGGGTTACTGGAGATGAGATATACGGAAATGACCGAACGTTGAGAGTATGGATAGAGCAGCAGAGCCTGTTTTATGTAATGGCAATAGCCTCAAACCAGCACGTATGGCTAGGATTTAAGCAGGTCAGAATTAATCAGATCGTTAAACAGATAACAAAAGATCAATGGCAGGTCCTTAGTGCGGGAGAAGGGTCAAAGGGGCCGCGATTGTATGAGTGGGCGCTGGTGCCACTGTTGAGCATAATGATTGACAACCGCAGATGGTTGTTGGTTCGACGTAGCATTAGCGATCCAAAAGAGATGGCTTATTACGTGGTGTATGGACCGCCGGAGACGAAATTAGAAGAGATGGTGAAAGTGGCGGGAAGAAGATGGGCCATAGAAGAAAGCTTCGAGACAGCAAAGGGGGAGGTAGGGCTGGATCAGTACGAGGTGAGAAGTTGGCAGGGGTGGTATCGTCATATCACGCTAGCGATGCTGGCACATTCATATCTGACGGTGATGCGAGCTAAGGCGGAAACAGGTAAAAAAGCAGGAAGAAAAAAAAGAGGAAGGATAAAGAGGCGGCGGGAGAAATGATCCCGCTGAAAGTACCAGAAGTGAGAAGATTAATATGGTGGCTGGTCTGGGGACAAATGCCGGCAAAAGAGAAGGTCGTTAGATGGTCAGACTGGCAACGTACGCACCAGGCAGCGGCCAAGCGATGTCATTACAAACGACGTGAAGCTCTATATGCTCATCTACAACTGTAGTACTAAGAAGATATTGCTCCCTAAAGTGGAAATACAACCTTAGAATGTTGTTTCGATCCATCTTGGCAAACATGAGTCAGCCCCAACCGAGTTTATAAGGGCAGCTAACGTCGGGCATCACCGGGCCGCGACGGGTAACTGTGGGATACCATGTCAAGCATAGGTCGCGGCTCCGGTGCATGCCCTTGTTAGATTTTGCCGACCTTACAAGGCATAGTGCTGGCCTCAGATACCTCCAGCTTCGAATATCGACTCAGACGAGATTATCTCATGGCTTAACGATTACCCGTCGCACGCGGCTCAGATCGATCTCTTGTGCCGACCCGTCATTCATCTCGATGCGTAAGGTCCCGCTCATGGGTAAGCCCATCCGTCCGTCGGTCTGGTTACCCGTTGCTGCCTCCCTATCGAGCGCAATCGCGCCGCTGATTCGCAACCGATATGAACCACTACCTATGGGCTTACCAATCCGCAGGATAACAGGCTGTTTCTTTGCAAATGACATCCTTTTAACCACCTTTTCGCTGGAATTGCCGGCCGCAAACTTGTCAAATGCATCAAGCTGCCTGCCTTCTGTGTTAAAAAGATGAAAGTAGGGGACGCCTCCGCCAGGAGGTGCTCCTTTTACATCCAAAGTAAAGACGACTTCTCCCGGACCTGCGATGAAAGAGTAGAAATACTCGGGGTCATCCTGGCTAAAGTCTGCTTTAAGCTCGTCAGTCTTGAGTGGTGTCGGATTATCACGGTCTGTGGACTGCGCGGCGGACGAGCCCGACGCGGCAATAAGCAGTAACACAGCAGCTATTGCCATGCTAACTTGACGAAATGACGGCCACAGTGCATTAAGCTGAAATGTTGTGGTCAACATGATTTATCCTCCCAATGATCGATCTCGCGTCCATCTCCAAAGATGCCAAGCAGTGTAAGCCGCTGGGAAGAAGACCGCAAGGGAGCGAAGTGTTTTTCTCGCGAATTCTCGACAGTTCTTCTCAGGCAAAATCTAACGTCTGGCATCACCGGGCGCGCGAACACGACTGGCCATTCATATGAAGCTCTCTTCGCGCGCTCCGGTGCATGCCTTTGTTAGGCAGCAATGGGGAACTTCCTCAACTCTTTCTTCGCTCCTCCGCTTCTGCCAACCATCCTCGCTTCACTTCCTCCATTTTAACGCTCGATAGATATGGCTTGATGTCTAGTATCGGCGTCCCGTCCAACATATCTATCCCTCTTACTTTGAGTCTTCCACCTTCTCGACTATGTAGCTGCACTACTGTCAGCCCTATTGGATTAGGACGCCTCGGAGATCTTGTCGCGAACACCCCGTGTGGGCGCTGGTCGGTTGGCGGTATAGTAAGCAAGTCGTATCCTTCTGCCTTGTCAAAGACCCATATTACGAATAAATGCGAGAACCCTTCTATATCTCTCAATCCCTGCTCGAACTCGGGCAGTATTTCAAGAGTTCCTTGTGCGTCGTGGCGTGCATCGAAGCCTTTAGGAATCTGTGAAGCATCGGTATAGGGACTGCGAACTATTCCAATCGCTTTCATGATGAACATAGTTACCTCGAAGCTGCGATCAGTTGTGCGACCAAATTTTGCAATGCCAGACCGCCTTCGCTCTACAGGTCTTCCCTCATCTCTGGGTTTTATTCGCCCCCGAACTCTTCCTTATCTCTTACTATCCTGCCAGAGCGGTTCGCACCTTCTTTACCACTTTCCCTGGATTCGGGTACAGCAGCCGATTTGTATTTACTATCTTCTGTCCATCTACGGCTACACTGAATTCCCCTAGCCCCCCCTTTACAGTCTCTACTTCTACATCATTCTCCTGTCTCAGCTTTGCCGCCACACTGGAGGCCATAGCTCGTTTTACTGGTCAAATTGGACAGTAATTTATAGTCACCTTTTTCATAGCCATTCTCCTTATCAGCATATAACAGCTATTCACAATGAAGTCTGTTCTGTCGCTCGGTGTCAATACTATCACATTTCGAGGGGATCACCTTAGGTGGTCTAACTCCGGGCATCACCGGGCCGCGCGTGGCGATTGGCGGAACCTTACGAACTTCTTTCGCGCGGCTCCAGTGCATGCCTTTGATAATCAATAGAGGCGGTCTTGCGGGTGACCTATAATCACCCGCAGACACTACACAATATTCTCTAAGAAAGGAGACCGCCTCAAGTGTTTTACTGCGGAATCGATCTCTCTGCAAGGGACTCTCATCTGTGTGTCTTGGATGAGAGCTTATCCATTCATCTTCAGCAGAAGGTTTGTAATCAACTTGATCTCATCTCCTCTCTGCTTCTTGCTTTCAAGCCTGACCTCAAGATTGTCGTCGAGAGCACCTTCAACTGGTACTGGCTTGTTGATGGCTTGTTCTCGCTCGGCTTTGATGTATGCCTCGCCCATACGCTTGGCCTCTCTATGATTACAAAAGCTAAGGTCAAGACTGATCGCAGGGATGCCTTCACTCTGGCTAAACTACTAAGAGATGGAGTCATACCTAAGGCTTACATCTATCCTGCCTCTACGCGTCCTGTCCGTGACCTATTGCGCCGCCGATTGAAAGCCGTCGCGCTTCGGGCCCAAGAGTACGGCTCGCTTCGTCAACTGCTATTGAGGGAAGGCCTTCTCTCCTGCTCTCGCAATGAGATCAAACTGGCTGATGATGACCGCATCAAGGAGTGGTTCTCCAATCCGCTCCTTCTCCTCAGCGCCTCCCAACAGCTTGAGAGGATTGATTTGTTATCAAAACAAATCCAAGAGCTTGAGCAACAGATTCTTGATTTGACCCGCAACAACGCAGATTACAAGCGACTGCTTGAGATTGCAGGCATAGGAAAAATTCTGGCTCTGACTATCCTTTATGAAGTCGGCGACATTCGCCGCTTTAACAGTGCGCGTCACTTCAGTTCATACTATCGGGTAGTGCCCGGTGTTGCTCAATCTGGAGCAGTAAGCCGCCGAGGCCGCTCAAGCAAGCAAGGCAATGCTTACCTCAAGAGTGCCTTCAACCAGGCAGCCGTAGCAGCTTATCCTGCGATCAGGCGCTGTTATGAGCGGCACGTGAAGCGGCATCGAGGCAGCGCCCGTAAGCTGGTAGCTTATAACGTCGTAGCGCACAAGCTGGCGCAGGCAGTCTATTTTGTATTGAGATAGGGAGGGAGTTACAGAGAAGAGTTGCTGTTTGGGTAATGTTGCAGTTATGGAGGCCGTCATCCCGGGCACCTAACTGGGCTGATCCCGTTGCCTTTGATTGGGAGGCGGCCTCCGCCAGTTTCTTAGGTTTGCTCTGCTCGTGCCGGTATCTCGTGACTAACTGGAGTGCCTCAGCAACCCGTCGCCTTTGAGTGAGGCCGGTGCGCAACGGCTGTTCTTCTGGTGCGCCGCCACTGGCGGAGAGCCCGTTTGGCTGTTTGGTGCAGAGTATCTGTCACCGCTAAGAGAAGTCAAAAGTCAGAGCAAAGGCCGAGGCTGGTAAAAAGATTCTCGCGAAGAAAACAAGCCTGGGGGCCAAGATATTCGTGTCCTCTCTTGACAGTCCGCCTCTATTGGCTGTTAGGTTGATGCCCTCCCATACACAGATATGTGCTTCTCGCTTTTTGCTGTGAAGCTTTCTCCCTGCCATCCGCCCCACCGCCACTTTAACTTCAGCCCCGCCAGCTCTGCCATCAAATCTAATTCTGATGGATAGGCATAACGAATCTGAACAGGGTATAACTTAATACCATCTCCCGTTATGAACAGATGATGACTGTTCACTCGTTGCTCAAGGGGGTCGTGCTCAGACACATCCAATCTGACATCTTCGCTCGTCACCTTCGTCGCGCTGACATTTTGCCCCCTCTCGAACCGTGTCATATCTGGCACGAATGTCTCTAACAAGAATACACCATCTTTGCTTAGGTGCTTGGCTACATTTCTAAAACAGCGTACCTGCTCCTTCTGCGAAAGGAGGACAAAAAAGGTGTTAAAGACGACGAAAATAAGTGAGAATTCTCCATCGGCCTTAACATCAGCGAAGTCACCCAGTGTTACAGATATACTATCGCCTCCGGGTTTGGCCCGCAGTTTTGAGATCATTGCGGAGGATGCATCAATGCCGTGTACTTCAAGCCCCCTATTTGCTAGAGGTAAGGCGATACGTCCCGTCCCTATTCCCAACTCAAGCACTGGGCCGGTCCCGGCTAACTGAGAGAGGGCAGAAATAGCAGCCTCTTCATAGGAGGTGTGAAGCTGATCGTAAATGTCAGCGATCCGGTCCCCGTAAGTTGCTATGTCATAATTGTTCATAAAAGATCACCGATATGGTTTCGGATTATGAATATACAGGCATGCTGCAAGCTTTTGCATCAACCTAACGTCGGGCATCACCGGGCCGATGCCGCATGGCGCGTCCCCTACCATGCGAGGCACGCGGCGAGGCTCCGGTGCATGCCGTTGTTAGACGGCTCTCAGTCCCAGACCAATTCAGCCTTACCTTATAGTGCCACTACAACACGCTCATCAAAGAACTTATCTACCTCATCTCGCCTCAGCCCACCGCTCGCGATCTTTATGAACAGATCCACGACTTCCTCGTTTGTCGCCTTCATCTCTGCCCCATTCACCTCAAGGAATATCTCCGCTACCGCTGCCGCTATTCTCTTGTTTCCATCCACA
>DASTET010000427.1:0-7901 GCA_035709445.1 Blastocatellia bacterium
TAATCGCCAAGCTTTTCGTGAAGTTCTTCCAGATCGTCAGCCAGATCTTCGCGCCCTTCCTTATCCATATCCAAACTTAAGATCACCTCTGCCAGAGTTTCGCCGAGGCCGGAAAGGAAATCGCCAAGCTCGCCGTTCGAGTCGTCGATGTAATCGAATCCGTCGTGGCTTTCCTCAACAAGCGCCTTTAGAATCTGAAGCGCCGTCTCGGCGTCGCCCGCATCCAGGAACTCCAGGGCGGTCTTCTCGACGCCGCGCAATTCGTCCGTCAAACCGCCGACGTGCCAGTAGGCTTCCGATGGGCGCATGTGATCGAGGCTGTGCATGATGGTGCGCACGCGACGGCGATAAACCTCTGCGTCCACTCTACTGCGATTGGCCGCTTTCTTCTTGCCTTTGCCGGAAGTAGCCGGCGAGGCAAGCTCAGCCTCCAGCCAGTCGTAAAGATCTGGCTGCTTCTCAAGCAGTTTTACCAGGAGCGCCAGCAACCGTTCGCGATCTAAATCATGTAAAAGCTCCTCCGGCATTTTGCGCGAGACGAACTGTCCGGGCTCATGGAGATAGGTGAGAAGCAAGGCCACAACGTGTTTACAGTAGCCTCCCCAGTCGTAAGGGCAGGTGCAGGCAGCCGAGCGCACGCCACCGCCGTCTATCTCGGCGCGCACTCGATAATAAGGCGAGTGAGTCCCGAGGCATTCACCGCTGATGGTATGGCCTTGAATTGTTGCGCGCTCAACCGCACGGCTGCGATATAGTTCGAGGCCGCGCTGAAAGCTCTTTTCCGTTGTACCAGCGCGAATAACAGCTTCGGTCAGTTTCTTGGAAGTCATTACTATCGGGTGACCTCAGGTGTATTAGGGCAAAAAAAGCTTGTTAGAATATGCGTCTATGAGACCCTGACAGATAACAGGTTAGAAAGCGGAGGCAGCGCATGTCAACTGAGTGTGCTCCACCTGTGGAATACTTCACTACTATTCGCATTGGCGAGAGCGGGCGACGCCCTCATTCTGATGCCAGAGCAAGCGCGATTCAATGCCCTATGCGACTCGATCAGTTCGGCACTGGAGGGATCAAACATCACTGAAGCTGATCTATAAGAGCTGCTGCCCGAGGCACGTCGCCGCGTCTTTACGCGTCGTTATCAGAAAATTGCGGACGAAGATGCAGCGGTGAAAAAAGGGAGGCGGCGCTGAGCAAGAGGCGGCGCGCCTGGCTCTTTCTTGATTCCAACGTGCTGACGGGCGGGATAATATCCATGTGGGGCCGGATTAATCAGTTCTTTCTTTGTGCGCATCTCGTGTCTGTCGACTGGTGCTGGCCGAAGTTGTACGTGATATCCCATAATCTTTAGCGGTGGCATAAGCATATGCTATTAAGATATTGAACAGCTCAACCTATTGATCCAATCGCCTTCTCTCTATGTCTTAGCCGGCAAATAGCTATACTGATGGAGGTAGAGAACAGACTGGTTGAGAATAGTCGGCGGTCAAATAACGGCATGCACCGGAGCGCGCGGAGGGAATCTCGTATGAATGTCGAAGTCGTGCTCGCGCGTCCGGTGATGCTAAGCGTTAAGCGTAGAGAAGCGACATGACGCGACGGACGAAACTCATCTTCTTCTGCGGAAAGATGGCCGCCGGCAAGTCGACGCTCGCGAAAAAGCTGGCGCACGATCATCAGGCTGTTCTCCTGGTTCAGGATGAACTTCTCACCAGCCTGTTCCCGGAGGAGATCACTGACATCCCCACTTTTGTGAAGTATTCGACCCGGCTGCGCGAGGCTCTCGAGAGTCATATCTGCGCGCTGCTCTCAAGAGGGATATCGGTAGTACTCGACTTCCCGGCAAACACGACAAAGCAACGGTCCTGGTTCCGCCATCTCTTTCAACGAGCCGGTGTTGAACACGAGTTGCACTTCATCGACGTACCTGATGATGTATGTAAGTTTCAGTTGAGGCAAAGAAGTGCTGCGCTTCCGGCGGGCTCACCGTTCACGTCCGAAGCCGAATTCGATGCGATCACCAGCCATTTCCAGGAGCCGTCGGATGAGGAGGGCTTCAATGTCATTCATCACAGGCACGCCTGACACAGGTTTCGAGCCGACGCTGGATATATTCCATCTCCCACTTTGAGCCGGAATGCGGCATAGGGATGAGAAGAATTACTGTCGAGTGCCCTGCTTCACCCCATTGCGCTCACGTTCGCGGCTGGCGCTGCCGAATATAAAGCATGTCTCAGCGCCACATCGCGCGGGTCCCCCGTCAGCGCCACGCTCTTGCGGTTCGGGACGTACGCGTATCCGATCCGGGATTCAGGGTCGGCAAAGCCGAGCGAGCCGCCCGCTCCGGGCGCACCGAATGAACCGGGGCGTCCGAATGGCCAGGACGGGCTGCTCTTCATAAAGCCGAGTGAAAACTGCGCCTCTCCCTTCAACACCTCGTCATAGAAGCCGTGCGTCGGGGGAATTGCCGGTGCCGTCAATTCTTGCAATGTCTGCGGACGCAACCCTAGCTCTTGTCCCCCGGCGGCAAAAACGCTGTAGGCGTGCGCGATGGCTCGCGCCGTGCCTACGCCTCCGCCCGCCGGAATTTCGAGGTTGCGGGTGTAGATGCGCTGCTCGTCATGAGGCAACTCGGATCCCAGGAGCGCCCTGCGTATGTTCGAGCGGCGGTTCCACACGTCCAGCGCCACTCGAATGGGGAAACCGAACAGCATCTCGGAAAAGCCCGGATCAATGAGCGGCGCGAGCCTCGAATCGGGAATTGACTCGGGCAGACGGATGTAGAAGTCCAATCCCAGCGGCGTAGCGATTTCGTCCTGAAAGAACTGCCCCAGGCTGCGATGCTGCGGATCGATCCGGCGCAGCAACTCGCTTTCGTAATATCCGATCGTAACGGCGTGATACCCCTGTCGCGTTCCCGGCTCCCACGCAGGTTTCTGTCGAGCCAGGATTTCCGCAAGACGGTCGAGGTCACCGACCGTGCTTTTATCAACCGGCTCATCAAGGGCAAATAGCCCGGCCTGGTGAGCTAGAAGCTGCCGGACGGTGATCTTCTCTTTTCCGTTTTGGGCAAACTCCGGCCAGTATTTGCACACTAGCTCGTCGTAATCGAGCCAGCCGCGCGAATGCGCAATTGCCAGCGTCATAGCCGCCAACCCCTTGGTCGCCGAATAGACCAGAGCCATTGTGTCTTCTTCCCAGGGCTCGCCCGTCGCCTTGTTTCGCACGCCACCCCACAAATCAACCACCCTTTCGCCTTTGTGATACACACAGCAGGCTGCGCCAATCTCGCGCCGCTTAGCGAAATTCTCGGCGAAAGCCTCGCGCACCGCTTCATAACCGCTGCGCACAAATCCGTGAATCTCGACCGGCTTCCGCGCATCTTCGGACATAGCCTTTCTACTCTTTTGCACCAGGACGTAACCTGCGCCTGCCGCCGTCAAACCGATAATCGCTTTCGTGATAGTTCTCATAGATTCTCTCCTCATTTGCAGCATGAAAACCGCGCCAGGAAATGAGTCATACTCCTTTCTCCTTTATGATGACAGGCTGGATGAGCTGCTCTTGCCTGATTGTGTGAGCAACAGCGCGGCGTCGGCACTACAGATGATCCCGATGGAAACAACTCACAATACCTGCCGTTAGAGGATAGCTTTATCTGGCCCCTGGAATCTGTGATGTGCGTCACGGCTGAGTGTGAGATGGGATTTCAAGAGGGCAGGCTTGTATTGATAACGACAACTGAACAGTTATTCGGAGTCTATCCATTCAGATTCTCTTGACCGGGACGCACTTATCCTCTATCAGAGGCTGTGAGGGGAAGAAGAAGCTCCAAGCTTTCTTTTATCCCGTGATCTTTGAATCTTGAAATCCATGTTTAGCGCGAAGCGCGCGCCGGCCGTCAGGAGGAAACCCGTGTACGGTCAGGCCGCGTGCTTCGTCCGACACGAGCGACCGTCCGACAGGTTTTCTCCTGCGATCTGTGCCCTCTTGCGCGGAAAGGGAAAATGTATGGCAGGCAAGGTTACATTCCTCTCCATCGATAAATGGCGAGAGTACCTGGAATATACTACCGGGCGGAAGTTGCTTGATTTCTTCACTCGAAACAAATGTTACAGGTCTATAGGGAGGCGTGAAGCCCTATATGATTGGGACGAGCGACTGCAGGAGATAGAACTCAAGCGTTGGGTAGAGAAAAACGGAGAATTGCCTGAGACCGCTGCAAGAATAATCTATCAATCCCAGATGATGATACCGGGCCTTCTCACGCGAGCTTTGAGGGATTCGCATCCAGATGTCTTCGTCCTCATAATGGTACTTTTTGTGCAGAGGGCTTCGGACTGGGAGCTAGAAAAGCCAATAGCACTAAGTGAAACTATAATGTGGGCACGTTCACTGGAAAGGCTTGGCGCAACAGAGTTGACCGAGGAAGTAGTGCTTTCCAGCCTGTCAGATCTTGCAAAATCACGGCAAGATGCCGACAGCATTGAAATACCTGCTCCACCACGTACGTACTCATCGGACAAACATACAGACGGGGACGCTACTCGCCTGATGTTATGACGAGTGAAAATAATGCCAAGCGCGGACGATCTGACGATACGTCTGAAACTTATTTGTTTCTTGACAGCAGCACCAGCTTCAAATGGTGAACAACTAGAATACACTCTTTGAAATCTGAGGCTTAAGTTTTCAAACTTAACAAACCTATGGATACCGCACGACTGCCGGCCCAGACTCCGGCAGCGGGATGAATTCCGTCTCATCCGGCACGGGCGCAAAACGGCCAGCCTTCCACTCCTCTTTCGCCTGCTCGATTCGATCTTTTGAACTCGATACGAAGTTCCACCATATATGGCGGGGGCCGTCCATCGGCTCGCCGCCGAGCAGCATCGCTCGGGCGGGCGACGACCCGACGGCGCGCAGCAAGATGTCTTCCCCAGGCTTGAAGACGAGCAGCTGTCCCTCACTAAACGATCCGCCCTCTGTCATGAGTTCGATTGTGCCCTCGACTACGTATACGGCTCGCTCCTCATAACCTGCGGGAATGGGTAGGTGTGTTCCACTTTCAAGTAACACGTCGGCGTAGAGCATTTCAGACATCGTCTCGACAGGAGAGCGCATGCCATAAAGTGAACCTGCGATGAGACGCACGCGCTTGCCCTCGCCTTCGACGACCGGCAGCTCGCCCGCCGCGTGGTGGGCAAAGGCAGGATCAGCTTCTTCGTCCTGACGAGGGAGTGCGACCCAGGACTGTATGCCGAAGAGTTGCGATCCCGTTCCCCGCATCTCCTGCGGGGTACGCTCCGAGTGTGCGATGCCGCTTCCGGCAGTCATCCAGTTGACCTCGCCAGGGCGGATCGGCTGAATAGTGCCGAGGCTGTCTCGGTGCAGGAGTTCGCCCTCGAAAAGGTAAGTCACCGTGGCGAGGCCGATGTGTGGGTGCGGAGCCACGTCGAGGCCTCTGTTTGCTCGTAGCACCTCCGGGCCCATCTGATCCAAGAAAATGAAAGGCCCGATCATACGCCGCTTCGCTGAGGGCAGCGCCCGCCGGACCTTGAAGCCGCCGACGAGATGCCGCGTGCGCGTAACGATTACAGTCTCAAGCGAGGCGCGCACACCGCCCGATTGTTGTTTATCTGTAAGCACGCCGGTTTGCTCCAGTCCCAGTGTCCATCCTGGAGGATCGCTCGCAGGGAACGACTGTTCGAGAGTTCTGTCGATCTCCGCCTCGGTCGGACGACCTTCAGTCTGATCTGGTTTAAGCGCCTCTTTTTCCATAGCATTTCCTTCTTGACTATCCTATTCTGACAGTAAGCATCGACACAGAGCCCCCATCCACTCCCTCAACCGGGAAGCTGACCTGCTCGCCTTCCCTGCGAAGCGCAAGGATATAAAGCAGGGGCAAATAGTGATCAGAGGTCGGCACAGACAGCATCGCATCACGCCCTAACGCCTCATAATTGATAAGCGGCTTGTCTTCCCCGGCCAATAACAGTTCCCGTACCCGCTGCTCAAATCGCACGGCCCAATCGAAAGGCTCAACCTTGTGCCGCCCCCACGCATAGGCGTGCAGGTTGTGCACGAGGTTGCCGCTCCCGATGACGAGCACACCTTCATTGCGCAGCGGCGCGAGCCGTTTCCCGACCTCGTAGTGAAAGACGGCCGGTTGCGACTCGTCAATGCTGAGCTGCACTACGGGAACGTCTGCCCGCGGGAAAACATGACAGAGCACAGACCACGTTCCGTGATCCAACCCCCAGCGCTGGTCGAGTCCGACCGAGATGGGCGCGAGCAGAGTTTGAACGCGACTGGCAAGCTCCGGATCTCCGGGCGCGGGATACGTGACTTGATACAGCTCTCGAGGGAAGCCGCCGAAGTCATGGATCGTCCGCGGAGTGGCTGTAGCAGTCACCAGAGTGGATGGCAAATACCAGTGCGCGGACACGGCAAGCACAGCTTTCGGTCTGGGGACCGATGTTCCGATTTCGGTCCACCCTTCGGTCCATGTGTTACTGGCCAACGCATTCATCGGGTTGCCGTGCCCGAAGAAAATAGCAGGC
Source organism: Blastocatellia bacterium (assembly GCA_035709445.1). Classification (GTDB taxonomy): domain Bacteria; phylum Acidobacteriota; class Blastocatellia; order UBA7656; family UBA7656; genus DASTET01. The sequence goes on from DASTET010000427.1 coordinate 6,564, forward strand.
ATAGGCTTAGTCATATCCATACCATTCGCGTGAGATGATTACTGATACTGATTATCTCGCACGCTCAACAGATATCAACAACTGGTAGAGATACCCCTCAAGCATTCCAACGTTTTGTTTCAGCAGTGCTTGGCTCCTTGCATCCTTACTCTATCCCAGTTTCAACAGCGAGCCCATCGGTTCACAACAGCGTGCATACCTCGTTGAATTCCAGACGCGGGCCGCGCGGGAAGAGCATCAACCGGTCGCCGTAGCCGAGATTGCACAGGAAGTTTGATTTTACATGACCTTCTGGAAAGAACTCCTGCTCGCACCCTTCGCATTCTTTGCCCGCGCCGAAGAATTCTTCATCCACCTTTGCGTTATCAAACCCCGACATCGGGCCGCAGTCGAGTCCTGGCGCGCGCGCAATGTGACAGAATCACAGCTTGTTACGAGTCTCATCCGGCTCTCGAACCGCCAAAGCCGATTCTCCTCTTAACCAAGAGAGTATCCAGGAAGGCGCAAGTGTCCACACTGAAGAATTAAGCCCAGCCACTTTGTGTGGGTCCAGGCTCTGTGGAAAGTATAGCAGCAACTATAGGCCGCTGTCTTTCTACCGCTGGTAAAAACTAATCTCGATCCTGCTCATGCCAATGTGTTGCTTGAATCTTTTCAGTCACGCTCATCAGCTTGCCTCGGGCTTGGATTGCTTGTCGGGGGCTGAGACTTGCAGGCGTCCGATGCAGTACTCATCAAGAAGGCAAAGATAGTTGAAGGCAAGCAGCTCCTCAGAGTGGCGGCGGGCAAGGTCCAGGTCGCGCATATGTATGCAGTCGCAAGCACGGTTGTATTGATCAGAGGGTTAATGGATAACGGCTTGCTCAACACGCCTTATGGTCAAGCGGCAATTGGATGGCTGGTATTTGAAGATCTGGCGACTATACTAATCCTTATTCTAATGCCGGGAATGGCAACCGGGACAGGCGGTATTGACTGGAGCAATCTCGGCTTGACGTTGCTCAAAGCTGCGGCCTTCGTAGTGATCCTGCTGTTTGTAGGCAAGAAGCCAATCCCCTGGATATTACTCAAGCAATCAACTCAGAGAAAACTTCGAAGAGAGAATTCTTGCGATGATGAACCTGGCCGGGTTTGCATATCCTGAGAAGGTCTGCCAGGGAGCTATGCTTTTTGGACTCATACGCATCAACTACTATCAGGCGTCGATGCCTACCTCAGCCTGATGGCAGGTGCATGCCCTTGTTAGGCCGACATTTTTGCGAAACCAGGGATTAGTTGGCCGGCCTAAATACTGATTAGACCTCATTTATGAGGTCTGAATCTCCATCTCTTACGAGA
>DASTET010000428.1:0-9526 GCA_035709445.1 Blastocatellia bacterium
CCTGCCGCCCCGTTGGCCACTCCTATGCTGTGCGCCCCCGTCCCTACGAAATCGCAGTCCTCAATCCTCCACTCGCAGTCGCGCCACACGGACGTGATCACTCCCCCGCCGTTGAACTTGCTTCCCTTTATGTTGATCTTCACGTTCGTGTGTATGTCGTAGGTCGACACTATCGACCCGTTGTTGAATGTGCTCCCTATGATAGTTGTATTCCCTTTAAGCCCTACAGCGCGCCGCTTATTATCGAAGGTGCAATTGATGATTTCGGTCAAGCCTGTGTTCGTGGTCTCAATCCCGTCGGCGCAGGTAGATTCGAATTTGGAATTGCTGATCCTTGCGAACTTCGGGGCGAGGCGACCGCTGCCATAATGATGAATGGCATATCTGAAGTTACCGCCGAACCGGCAATTATCTATCTCGTATGATACGGCGGGTGATATGTACACGAGGTGTCCTTTGCCAGGCAGCCCCGCATCATGAAAGTAGGTGTTCTTCGCGTATAGTCTTTTGCCCGTATTGTATGTGGCCGACCAGGTTACGCACTGTGTATATCCTGTGATATCGCAGTCCAGCAAAACGAGCGGCACATCCCCGTGCGCGCCCTGAATGCTCGTAAACCATTCGCCTGCTATCGTAACGCCCTCAAGCCGCAGCTCGCCGGGGGTGTTATAGACCTTCGCGCCGGTCGAGTTATAGCCCATACCCGTTTGAAGTATGGCGTACGTCATGCGATTAAACTTGCCCTCAGGCCCGGGATCGGATGGCCCTTCGATGGTGAGGTTCTTAAATGAGACCCAGGTGTTCGGCCCGACATAAAAACCTGAATAATCATATGTCGGGGCCTCCGGTCCGAATTTGAGCTTGCTCAAACGCCGGTCCGCGCCGACGATTTGAAGATTACGTTTGACCTTGAAAGTAGAAGAGGCCGACGACCCGTTATTCGGGACATCGATCTCGATAGTGGCGGCAGGCAGAAAGACGGATGTGCCTGAAGCCTGGGCCGATTCTATGCATGCTTTCATCGCCGTATAGTTGGCCGCTCTCACAGATTCGCTCTGCCCCGCCCCTACGACTACCCCGAACCTTTCCGGCCTCTGCTGCGCGCTCGCTATAACAGCTATACACATTATCAGAGCAAATGAGATTGTTACTTGCTTGATCATTGCAACACCCTTTCCGATCAGCAGGAGGTCTTTAAAGGACCCCAGGCTACGCGAAGCATATTGCCAATGGTGTCTTGCCACCGCTCAAGCGAATACTGCTTCGCCGTTTCTATGGCCTTTCCCGACATAGCGCGATAGCGGTCAGCATCTGAAAGGCAGGACTTCACCGCCTGGGCAATGGCGACCGGAGTCACCTTTTCGACGAGCACGCCGCACCCGGTCCCGATCAACTCCGGCAGCACAGAGACCTTCGTCGTCACAACGGGCAGACCGCAGGCCAGGGCTTCCAGAACGACTTTCGGAAATCCCTCGGACGAGGTGGGAAAGCAGAAGAGGTCGGCCCGCTGAAGCAGCGACATCACACGGTTGTGGTCTACCTTGCCATGAAAGGTGACCCGGTCCTGCACCCCCACAGTCGAAGCCAGCTTTTGAAACTCAGGGAGCGCATCGCCGTGTCCAACCACGTCGAGCGTCGCCCCCGGAAAGTCTTCCATGATGATCGGCAAGCTCTGTATGACCAGGTCCGTGCCTTTCCCTCTCTCCTGCCTGCCGATGATTATCAGCTTCGGAGCGGAGCATGGTGACTGATCGTTTTGCCTGTTGCAGGCTCTCAGGTCTCGCTCCGTGAGGCTCGTAGAGAATATCCAGCGGACATTCGGGTTGCGCCGCGAAGGGGGGTCTGCCGCGCCCCCGGTCGCCAGCATAACGTTTCTGCCGCCCGCGAGCCGCTCCATCATCCATCTCCAAAAACGTTCGGCGGTCGACCTCTGAACGGACCAGTTCCCGCAGTGGCGAACAAGCAGCGGCTTGCGAAAGAGAAAGGCTATGAGAATACCTATTGTGCCAATATCGCCCGGAACAGGCGCGTGCACGGCATCGGCTCTCAATATCTCAATGATGATCCTCGGGCCGTTGCCCAAGAGCCAGAACGGGAATCTCACTCTGCGCCCAAGACCGCTCCCGAGCGGTGTCAGCCGTCTGACCGAGAGATTGTGCCCGGCCAGCGGGGCTTCGCTCGACCGATTGCCCGCGTCAGTGCAGGGCACTACGAGTGTCGTCGCGTCGAAAAGCTCTGACAATGCGCGAAGCTGAAACGGGAACCCCCCGTCCGTCGCATAGCCTGAGCGAGAGCCTGCGCTCTTCCAGCACAGCTTGTGCGAGACAACGGCCAGTTTCATCGCCCGTCACCGAGGAATTTGTAGCCTGCCGGAAGGTCCGACTCGTATATCTTCGTATCCTCGACCGGATCGAAATGTACGAGCTTCAGATGCGATTCATCGATAAAAGTGAGCTGCGTCTCCGATGCCATGACCCAGAATACCTTGATCGGCCTGCTCGTATAAGCCTGCTTCAAATAATTGGCCCCGGGGTAATCTATAAGCTTCTCACCCGGCGCAGGCCCGCCTTGAATCCTGTCGTAAATATGGAGCGGATACTCCTGCGCGAAAAAGAGCGCATCGGGATGGGCCTCGTATAACTGCTTCACCTTCTGCCTCGAGCTCTCTTTCCACGAATAAAGCCCCCAGCCGAGATAACCTATATCTTTTGAGGTGCTATTCTGGCGCGGGCTATTGGCCGGGGTGAAAGCCAGGACCGATTGTACGAGCTGGCCCCGTCTTTCAGGTATGAAGAAGAGCGCCGTGTTGAATATCAACGTATAGGCTGTAAACAGGGCGACGATTGCCAGCGATGACACTTTTACTATTCGATGAGCGGACCGCCGGGCGGCGATCTCATAGAATATGAAGATGCCGCACAGGATCAGAGGCTCGTAATATCTTCTTATCCTGAAAAGAGCCGAATCCGTAAGGAGCCGGGTCACTATCAAAAACAGCGTCAATGACAGGGGAAGAAATGAGAGGCTCAGCGCAAGGTCTTGCTGCGGCCTGGGCGCATTCGACGCGCGGCTCTTTAAGACGATAAAAGGCAGAGAGATGATAATCAGCAGACAGACGGCGCCGACCGCAAAATTGAGCGGCTTCGAGTTTATCCTCAAAAGGAACTGCTCCAGGAGCGGGAACCCCAATATCAGGTTGGAAAGGATCGGCGCGCCGTTCAAAATGCCCTTCGCCTTCGCATACATCCCGCCCACAAGCCCTGCCGTCGCGGTAAACTGCGCTGGCAAGGCCGAAGCGCCGGAGGGAGACTTCTTCAAGTAAGCGATCAGGGGGAGAACGACTATCAACGAAGGCAATGAAAAGAAGAAGAGCCGCTTCAGCATCAGCTTGATGCGAGGATAGCCGACCTGGAAGATGATAAAGACGGCGGCAAGCCCCAGAAAAGCGCTCGCATAACGCATCGCGCATAAGAACCCGAATAAAAGGCCCGCAAAAATAAACGGCATGAAAGAGCGATCCTGCTGCAAAGGCTTGAACAGCAGGAGGACGAAAAAGGGGACCCCCGCCCACAGGAATATGTCTGTTCCTCTCCACAAGGGAGTGGTAAAGATGGGCAGCATGGCGGCCAGCAGGTAATGGACATTCAAGGCCGTCGTTCTAATCCTGATCGGCTCTGAGACCAGACGGCTCGCGATACTCGCCCAGCCGATCCAGCCTACCAGGGTCGTAACTATATAAATGATCTTGAGCGAAACCAGGAGCGGCAGCCCTGTTAGAAGAAAACCGGCGACCAGAATTGAAAATGCTGGCGGCCACTGGGTCAGATAGCGCGGCGCCGGGGCCACGGATATATCTAATGATCCATGTATCGCATCATTGGTTGTCGTCAGCCCCAGCCCATCAGCCAGCCGGCGCGCGGCTTCAAGCTGAACCGCCTGGTCTGTCCCGATCTCAAAAGGAGAAAGAACTCGCGCAAAGGTAATGAAAAGCGCGGACAGCAGAAAAATGCCGAACACCCTGGAGTTGCCGCCGTTAAGATAGCCGCCTATAAACGACAAGATAGACTCTCCTCGGAGGTGCGGGGCACCCTGCCCTTGCTCTTCCGGCAATGTAACTGTTGATCCTTCCCTGTAGTACCTCGACACCGATGCCTTCCTTCCCAGGTTCGCTCAGCCTTAGCGATAAAACTCGGATTTACCGCAGAGGAACGCAGAGGAACAATCAATCCTCTGCGTTCCTGCGGCGTCCTCTGCGGTTCATATCTTTTGTCAAATCCGATAATTGAATCTTATATAAGCTCGACCTCATGCATCACGGGCGCGCGCTCGACCAGGCGTTGATCAGCCCGGCAAAGATCGAGAATGATGCTCACGTTTGCAGGCCCGGCTACATCCAGATTCATCAGCGGCCATGCTTCGAGGCTCGCCCTCCGCCTTACTATATCGACATACTTATCGCGGTTCAGCCACTTCCCTGAAAACCAGGACTGAACATTCGGGACAGCGTTCTCCCTTTGATACTCTTTCACGTAGTCGAGCGCGGGCAGCAGGCGATGTCTCATCCTCGGGTCCCTGTGCTTCATCGCCCTTCTTATGAGCGCCTGGTCAATACCCGAACGCGCGCCCCAGACCATCTCTCTGAGCAGAGCAGGAGCCCGCGCGCTCAGCCACGGGATCTGCGCGGACGGGACGGCTGCAAGCGCGTCGAACTCCGGCAGCCGCGCGATAGCATTCATCAGCCGTCTTCTTATCCGCAGCCTCGGATGAACCCTCGTGATCAGCCGCATGAACCTCATCGAGATCGCCGGGCAGAGCGGGCGAAAACGAGAGCTGAGAAAAATGGCCTGCCCCGCTATCAGAAACCGCGCGCGATGAAACCAGTTGAACAGCTCTTCAAACATCGGCGCAAAGTCGGGCTCGTTATCGCGCACACGCGAAAAACATAGATCGAGATCGCCGTCGATCTCTTCAGCTATGAGCGACTCTTTGCAGCCGCTCGCCAGCTCCAAAGAGAGCTTGTCGATATTGCGAAGTATAGAGCCTGTGACCTGCGCCCTCTTCGTCTCTTTCCAGCGGGCGAAGCTGTCGCCTGTCGCGCGCGCTATCTGGTCCCCCTGTCCGATCAAGCCTCTCATGAATGACCTTATGCGGGCGTCCCGCGTGGAGAACTGTCTCATATTCAAAGCGACGATGCTCTCGCACAGGTCTCCCATCAAAAGGACATCCTTCGAGCGATCGGCTTTGACCGCGTCGATTATCGTGCACCATTGAAGCTGATTCGCAGTTTCAATCTTTTCGATAAGGCTTTCATAAAAATCGCGCAGCGGGAAATAGCTGTTCTCAATCGGGAAGAACTCGTGACGGGCGCCCACGGCATCTGCGCACCGACGTGCCGTTCGCACTTCGTGGAGCGACTCGTTGCCAAAAGTGAGGCAATTGATCGAGTCGGCCCTGTCGGAGACGCTCGCGAGCGCGAGACGGCTATCCCATCCGCCGCTCAGGGCCACAGAGATTCGCTCTTCGTTCTCCAGCGCAAGGCTCGTTTCACGTTGCAGCGTCTCCCAGACGATTCGGGCAGCTTCGTTTATATTCGAATCGATCAGCCCCTTGCAAAGCTCGTTGTCGAACCTGCTCGTTACCCGTGACCCGTTGCGCGAGAACTTGACGCGCTCGCCGGGAAGCACCCTCGATATCTGCCTGATGAGCGTTCGCCTTCCGTAATTGCAATAAGGCGCGCTGATGCGCTCAAGCACGCCGAGAGTGTCCGGCTCGCAATTGATCGAGCGGCTCAAGACGATAAGGCTCGTCCCTCCAAGCACACCTTCGTCGCCCGCCGAATAGTAGAGGGGTATGTACCCGACGGGGTCGTTACAGACTACCACTTCTCGTTTCGCCTTCGAGTAGCCGACAGCCCCGAAGCTCCCCGTCCAGTCCCCTCCGAGCGGCCATCCGTCATCGTCAATCACCGCGTTGATGAACTCGCGGTTGTGGCAGACGTCCGGGCTTTCGTGCTCGCCCAACCGGCCTTTGATGCGGTCGCATCTCACGTAACCGCTGACCGCGCCCAATGCGGCGCGCGACTGAGCGACGCTTCGAGCGTAATCTGCCGAAGCGATGAATAACCAGAATGAATCCCCGGCTGCTTCTTTTATCTCTCCCCAGACTGACGCGGCCTCGCTTCGCAGCCGGTCCGCAACTGCCGGGTCATCGCCGTGGTAAAAACAGAAGCTCGACATATCTTTATCAGCCCGCAATGCCTACGCCGCGCCTTACGGCGAGGATGCCTTCAACCCGCCCTTTCAGCTCCATAAGGTCCGTCTTGCGGCGGCGGCGTACTGCCGACGCGCCTACGCGCAGCAGCTCGAAGAGCTGAAAACGCCAGAACCGCATCTTGTGTCGCCAGGTAAGCGGGCGGACTATGTCCTGAAAGACATAGTAATAATTGACCACGCACTTGTAGCCGATCCTCCGGCTGTCGGTCCTTCCGTTGGGCGAGTGCAGGTGCGTGCACCGCGCGTCGCCGCACTGTAAAAGCTCCCACTCGCGCCCGGCCCTGAGCGAGAAATGCGCGTCTTCGAGAACGCCGAAATCTCGAAAGAAAGGGTCGAACCGCAGCCCTGAATCGAAGACCTCGCGCCGCCACACGGCGCAGGAAGTGGTCATGAAATCGACTCTGCGGACTCCGCTAAAGGGCGGCTGCATGTGAGCGTTGATCGGATAGCCGGTCTGAAAATCGTACCTGCCCGGCTCGTATGTCTTCAGCAGCTTCAACCTTCGATACCACCGCCAGCGCTGTGATTCACTGGCCGCAAAGTGCTGGTTCGCCCTGTATCCGACTATCCCTCCCGCCTTCTGCTCTCTCTCGAAAGCAGCCGCGATGGTATCGAGGAAATCCGGCTCTAAACGAATATCGTCGTCGATCAGCGCGATGAGCTGACCCGAAGCCCTATCGATGCCGACGTTTCTTTGAATCGCCGTCCCGCCTCCGTGCCTGATGTAATGGCAGCGATAAGGGAGAGAGTCTATTAAGGGCGTGACAACCTCTTCCGTCCCGGTCTCGTCCGGCGGCGCGCCATCTACGAGGATAAGCTCATACGGGAGCAGGGTCTGACGGCTCAGGTTCTCAAGCAGCTCGGCAACCTCGACAGGTCGGCGGAGCGTGGGTGTGACAACCGATATAAGGGGACGTCTGTTTTCGTTAGAATCCTCGATCACTTTGGCTGGCTCCTCATTATCAATCGAGTTGCTCGGTCGGCTTTGCAAGCTTTAAAAGGAACTCGGCCACGCGCATGCCCGCCGAGCTTTCTAAATCGCTGCCGAACATGGCCTCGATCAACGCGCGCCGCTCAAGGCTTGCGGCCTTCGGATCGCCGAGCGCCTTCCGAAGCAGGTCTTTGAGGTCGGCTTCCGATTCGGCCAGGGCGACCGCGCCGCTCTGGACAAGCGGGCGGTAGTGGTCAAACTCATAGTAGCGTCTGTAGTCGACAAACCCCGTGTCTACGCCGGGAGGGTTGTAGCCCACGTTTATCACCGGCTTGTCGAACATACAGAGCTCGAGCGACACCGTCGACGCCACGTTTATGCCTGCCGCAACGTGCCTGAGGGTATTGGTGAGCAGGTAAGCGTCTTCGATCCTCGGAGTAAGCCACGCTGGCTCCCACGGGGTCTCCGGAAAGAGGATATCTGTGCGGCGGCGCTTGAGCTCTTCGAAGCGACCGGTCCTATCCTTCGGATAGACGCGGACGAGCAGTTGCGGCGGCCCGAATTCATGCATCTGTCCCAGTATGTCCGCGATCCCTTCGACGATGCGCGGCTCGCCCGGCATGTGATTGGCCATGCCCGTGCTGTAGAGCACTATCGGGCGAGCGGGGTCCGCCCCCACGCGCGAGCAGAACTCTTCGCGAGTCCAGTAAAAATCGGGCTTGAAGTGAAAATCGAATTGCGGCGTCCCGGTCACGAATACCTGCTCAGGCTTTACCGAGCCGTATATTTGCAGCAACTGGTCTCGTATGGCTTCGTTCCAGACCAGGTAATAATCATACGGCGGCATTATCCTCCCCTGCGAAGTCAGATTGTCCCAGGAGAAGATGAACGAGGCCGTCGGTATTCCGAGCCACTGCGCAGCCTGCACTGCCGGTATGGCTATCTGGCTATGGACATGAGAGCCGTTGAATACGAGCGACGGTTTGATCTCTTCAAAGAGCCGGATGTACTCGTCGGTCGTGCGTAACCAGCGGCTCGACGCGCGCTCCATCTTCGAAAGAAGCTCCAGCCCCGCGCGGTTGGCGAACGGATAGCAGGCGAGTTTTTTGGTCAAACGTTTGATACGGCGCGATGAGGTGTTCGCTTCAAGCTCGCGAAGCCGCCAGCGTTCCTGCGCCGCCTCGGACCAGAGCCAGCGCCCGTGCGCCATGTCGAGAATCTCGCGCTGCACCCTGACTATCCACGACTCCCGGACCTGCCGCAGAGGATAGACGTTTTGGTAGCGCGATCTCAACAGGTCGTCAAAATCGGGGGCCGGTATGACCGAGACCAGCGAGACTTTCGCTTTCCGGGCCAGCTCATCGAGCGCCCCGGTATAGACGAAATTGCGGATGGCCTCCCCGCGAGGCAGTATCGCAACGACGTGGCTGCGAGTGTCCGCGTCGGGCTCGGTCGAGATGGTCAGCAAAGATTTGGCAATCATCTTGTTTAACGAAGCGACGAGATGACCGCTTCATATCGCGGCAGCAGTGATCGTCGAGTAAAGCACTTCTCAAAAGTTTCGCGGGCCGCCCTGCCGAGCCTCTCCCTTTCGGCGGCGTTATCGATCAGCTCCTCGACCGACTCGGCCATCTGATCGAGCCGTTCTACGAGCCTGCAATTTCGGCCATCAACCGCTTCCGGAAAACCGGCGACCGAAGCGCGCACGGCGACGACCGCCTGCGCGTGATTGAATGCCTGCACCATCCTCGTTCGCTGCCCCGTGTTCTGCTCCCACGGGATGATATGCAGATCGAAAGGGCGCAGGACCGAGCCGAGGTCTTTTACAAACCCTGTGCAATTCACCCCGGCGAGCGATTCGAGTAACGCGGGCGAGGCTTCGCCGGTATCTCCGACGACCCACAGCTCGCAACTGTCTGCGAGCTGCGGCCAGGCAACCTCAAAGAATCGCTCAAGCCCGACACGATTGGCCGTCGTTCCCATCCCGCCCAGGTGAACGAGCCGGGCGCGCGGCTCGGGCTTGTAGTCTGAATCGAGAGAGGCGGGCTCGTAGGTGACCGGGATATACGCCACTCTCTTGCAGCCTATCTCTCGAAGCTGCTCGCACTCGACTGAAGAGCCGCTTACGACCGCCGTCGCCTTTCTTGCAACCCTCTCTTCGGCCTCTCTGAGCCGGCTGCTTCCATTCCCGTTTGAATGAACATGTTTTATTCGATAGAGCCAGTCGTGATGCGAGTAGATGACAGGTATCTTATTTTGAAGCGATGCGACCTGCGTCGCGCCGAAATGCTGCGACCAGATGAAATCCGGCTCGACCTTTTTT
>DASTET010000429.1:0-7235 GCA_035709445.1 Blastocatellia bacterium
GAGTTAAAGCCGGGCGATATGATTCTTATCGGAAAACAACTTTTCAGGTTTGAGGTTTGAAGTTTTATGGGGGAATATAAGTGGCTATATCGATGAGGCCGCCCATGAACAACGTACAAGTCTCAGTATTTGCCCGTACCGACATAGGTATGCAGAGGAGCGGCAACGAGGATTCGTTTCTCGTTGCCGACCTGACCACAGGTAACGTAGGACTCGGTCCTGATATGAGCACGCATGCTATCGGCGAGCGTGGCAGTCTCATGGTGGTATCCGACGGGATGGGTGGGGCTGTTGCGGGCGAGATCGCAAGCGAGATGGCCGTAAACACTATTCGCGACTCGCTTATGGAAATGCCGGGCGATCTGACCATCGCCGAGAGGTTGAGGCTTGCCACCGAGATAGCAAACGAGCGGATATGGAGCCATGCCCAGCAGAACCCTGAGCTGTCGGGGATGGGCGCAACGCTTACCGCTGTGCTCGCTCACCAGACTATCGCTTACATCGCGCAGGTCGGGGACTCCCGCGCATATCTTATGCGCGGCGACCAGATCAAGCAGGTCACGAAGGACCAGTCGCTCGTCCAGATGCTCATCGATTCAGGGGCGATTGAGCCGGAACAGGCCTCTTCGGTCCCGCAGAACGTAATAATGCAGGCGCTCGGCACGCAGCCTTCGGTCAAGGTGGCGATGACAGCCGTCGAGGTATGCCGCAATGATTTCCTGCTTGTATGCAGCGACGGCCTGTCGAATAAGATCTCTCCTAAGGAGATGCAGCAGACAATCCAGGAGACGGACGACCTTACAGCCGCGTGCCGCCAGCTCGTAGAGATGGCCAACGAGCGCGGGGGCGAAGACAATATAACCGTCATAATCGCCCGCTTCGACGGCGAGGCCCTGCACTCTGCGAGCGAGAGCACATCGATTACGGGAAGCTTCCTGGCGCTCAACCAGGAGTACCTTGAAAAAACGGGGGACCAGACTTCAAGTATCACGTCGCAATTCGGGACTCCCCTGTCTTCGACACCCACCCCGCCCGCAGATGTGACGACGATGGTGATGCCTGCCTTCACGCTCCCCATCCAGTCAGAACAGACGGACAACGACGGAAGCGAAGCCGGACAGGCTGCGGGCACAGACAAGCCGACTGAGCGGCTCGACGCGCGTGGGGAAGCCATAACCGACGAGAGGCCTGCGTTCCCCACTTCCGAAGAGAAGGCCACAAGTCTGCCCGAGGGCGAGGCGGCGGCGGACGAGGAGCCACCTGGACCGGCGCCCGAAATAGCTAAACCCGTTACGGTCACGACCACACCCATGGCCGGGCGAAAGAAGAGCTATACGGCCATATGGATCGCGGCTCTGCTATCGCTGGCGCTGCTGGCGGCGGGATTATATGCTGGCTATATCTGGTACATGAGACAGCCGGTAGAACAGCAGAACGTGGAGCCGGAAAACAGAACCGAGCCGGGCGCCGATCAGCAGGACGGGCAGCCTCAGCCCGGCGAGACTAAACCTGAAGAGAAACAGTCACCCGATACGGGGCAGCAAGGCGCGTCAACGCCAAACTGATTTATCAGCAAGCAGCATCATTAGCTTCTCAGGTCTTAATCCTCAATCCTGATGCCGTTTCAAGGCTGGACAGGATTGTTGGGCGAGTTCAGGTGATATTCTCTCGTCTGACTTCGGTCAATCCTTAAATCCTGTCTTCATGTCCAGTGGTCTGATTTAGAAAGGTCTTTGATCGAGGCATAAATGAAAAAACAAACCAGATCGGGGGAGGGCTTTCCGACGAGAGAGCACGAGCGGTTGAGCCAGCGCGGCGGCGGCGGCGTGCTGCCCTGGCAGAGATGGGGGCCTTACGTGAGCGAGCGCGCGTGGGGGACGGTGCGCGAAGACTATAGCCCCTACGGGGACGCATGGAATTTCTTTACGCACGATCAGGCCCGCAGCCGGGCTTATCGCTGGGGAGAGGACGGGCTGGCCGGGATATGCGACCGGTATCAGCTCCTCGTCTTCGCGCTGGCCCTCTGGAACGGGCGCGACCCCATCCTGAAAGAGAGGGCCTTCGGGCTTACCCCCGCAGAGGGCAATCACGGCGAAGACGTGAAGGAGTATTACTTCTACCTCGACAGCACGCCGACGCACAGCTACATGAAGTACCTCTATAAGTACCCGCAGGCGGAATACCCTTACCAGCACCTTATAGACGAGAACCGGCGGCGCGGGGGCCGTGGCTTCGAATACGAGCTTCTCGATACAGGGATATTCGATGAGGACCGCTATTTCGACGTCTTCGTCGAGTACGCGAAGGCATCGCCGGACGATATAGTCATAAAGATAGAAGCGTTCAACCGTGGCCCGGAAGCTGCCCCGCTTCACATTATCCCGCACCTGTGGTTTCGCAACACCTGGGCCTGGACCGATCCTCCCGGCACCGAGCCTATCATACGCCCCGGCCCTGAAGGGCGCGGCTTTACGAGCCTGATCGCAGACGATTCAACGGCGGAGATGCTTAAGAACCTGCCGTTCAAGTGGCAGCTCGGGCTGCGCTATCTTTACGCCGAACAGGGCGGCAAGGCGATGTTCACCTACAACGAGACGAACGCGCCCCGCGTATTCGGGCCGCACGCACAGAGCCGCACGCCTTTTGTGAAAGACGCCTTCCACCGCCACATAATAAACGGCGAAGACGCGATCAACCCCAGTCAGGTGGGGACCAAGGCATGCTTTGATTATGTGACAGAGGTCCCGGCTGGCGGATCTGTAGCCGTCCGTCTTCGCCTGACGCCGGAGCAGATGAAATCGCCTCTCGCGGACGCCGAACAGATTCTCGCCGACCGGCGCGCGGAGGCCGACGAGTTTTACGACACGATCCATCCGCCCAGGGCGACCGAAGACGAGCGGCGCGTTCAGCGGCAGGCATTCGCGGGTCTGCTCTGGACCAAGCAGAGCTATCTGTTCGACGTGAACGTGTGGTTTGACGGCGACGATTCGAAGCGAACCCCGCCGTCTTCGAGACAATCTGTTCGCAACACCCACTGGCGTCATCTGAATTCGATGCGGGTGCTTTCGATGCCGGACAAGTGGGAATACCCGTGGTTTGCCGCGTGGGACCTGGCATTTCACTGCGTGGCTTTCGCCTTGATCGATGCCGAGTTTGCGAAAGAGCAGTTATGGCTCATGCTCTTCGAGCAGTTCCAGCACCCGAACGGGCAGATACCGGCCTACGAATGGGAGTTTTCCGACCTCAACCCGCCTGTTCACGCGTGGGCCGTATGGCGCGTCTATAACATGGACCGTATAAGATCGGGCAAGGGCGACCGCCTGTGGCTTGAGAAATGTTTCCATAAGCTGCTTATAAACTTCGCGTGGTGGATAAACAAGGTCGACAGCCAGGGCAACAACATATTCGAAGGCGGGTTTCTGGGTCTGGACAACATCACCGTCATCGACCGCAGCGAGAAGCTTCCGGGCGGGGTCGTGCTCGAACAGTCGGACGCGACCGGGTGGATGGGTATGTTCTGCCAGAACCTTATGCGAATCGCGCTGGAGCTTGCCAAAGAGAACAAGTCCTACGAAAGCCTTGCCACGAAGTTTTTCCAGCATTACATCTACGTCGGCGCGGCGATGAAGCATATGGGCGGGCGCGATTATTCGCTCTGGGATGAGAAGGACGGCTTCTTCTACGACATTATGAGATACCCGGACGGGAGCTTTCATAAGTTCCGCGTGCGGTCGCTCGTGGGGCTAATACCGCTCTACGCGATAGAGCGACTTGAGCTTGACTGGATAGAGCCTTTCGAAGAGTTCCGGTCGAACCTCGAATGGTTCGTCAATAACCGGCAGGACATCGTACAGAGGTGCTGCCATCTCATCGAGCACGACGGCGTGAAAGTCTATGTGCTCGCGATAGTCGACGAAGACCAGATGAACAGCATTCTCAAGCGGGTCTTCGACCCCGAAGAGTTTCTGTCGGATGCCGGGATACGAAGCCTGTCGAAATACCACGAATCGAACCCGTTCGTCTTCGGCGCAAGCGAGGTCCGGTACGAGCCTGCGGAGACGGACTCGAAGCTCAAGGGAGGGAATTCGAACTGGCGCGGCCCGGTCTGGTTCCCGACATCCTTCCTGATGATCGAGTCGCTTAGAAAGCTCGGCAAAGCCTACGGCCCGAGCTTGAGCGTCGAAGTCCCTATGGATGGCGGACGCAGCATGACGCTGTCGGATATGGCCGAGACGGTCGCGAACCGGATGATAGGAATGTTTACTAGGAACGAAGACGGAAGGCGGCCTATATACGGCGGGGCAAAGAAATTTCAGGAAGACCCCTACTGGCGGGACCTTATACTCTTTTACGAGTACTTTCATGGCGACAACGGCGCGGGGATAGGCGCGTCGCACCAGACGGGATGGACCGCGCTCGTAGCATCGCTCATAGACGAGTGGCGCCGCTGAGCCGACGATCCTCTGTCTCCTCTGTGTTTGAACACTGAGAGCCGTAGCCAACCGTCCCCTCAGGAGAAGAATACCGGAACTGGGAAAAGCAATCCCAGGAATGAACATCGATTCGGAAAGCTCTGAGCTTATTCCCTCAAATAATCCAGGCCATTTCAGCATTAGCCTGCGCACCGGCAATGGCACCCCGGTTGATTGGGCATGAGGCATTCTATTTTGCTGGCTTGCAGATCGCTCGACAGACTATGAGGATAGCCTTATGGAAACGCTCCTACAAGATTTGCGCTATGGCTTTCGGATGTTGCTCAAATATCCCGGCTTTACAATCGTGGCCGTGCTGACGCTGGCATTGGGGATAGGGATGAACACGGCGGTCTTCAGCGTCGTCAATGCCGTCCTGCTTCGCCCTCTGCCTTACCGAAATCCAGAGCGGCTGGTGATGGTCTGGGAGAATGTAGAGAAGCTCGGTCTTGCTCGCAGCGAGGTTGCCCCTGCCAACTTCATCGATCTTTGCGAACAGGGTCGCGCTTTTGAGCAGATCGCCGCCTTCCACAACTTGAGTCTTAATCTTGCGGGTGTGGGCGAGCCTGAAAGGATCGAAGGCCAGCGCGTCTCATCCGGTCTGTTGAGACTTTTAGGCGTAGAGCCCGCCCTTGGGCGCGTCTTTCTGCCCGAAGAGGATCAACCGGGAGCCGATGCGGTTGTCGTCATCAGCTACGGTCTGTGGCAGCGCCGTTTTGGCGGCAGTCCCGATACTGTAGGAAAAAGTTATCTGCTCGACAACCGGTCTACGACGGTCATCGGCGTTATGCCCGAATCATTTCAGTTCCCGGACAGGAAAGCCGAGTTGTGGGTGCCTATGGTTTTTGAGACCGGCGAAGCGAGCAGCCGGGGGGACCATTACCTTAAGGTTGTCGCGCGGCTCAAGGATGAGACCTCGATCGAGCAGGCGCAGAAGGAGCTTGATGCTATTGCAGCCAGGCTTGCCGAGCAGCACCCTCGTACGAATTCAGACCGGGGCGTCGTTCTCGTGCCGCTGCACAAAGACATGGTAGGCGAACGCCTCACACCCTTGCTCATAGTATTTGGAGTCGTGGGGCTTGTCCTGCTGATCACCTGCGTCAACATCGCAAACCTTTTGCTCGCGCGCGCGGCCACGCGGCAGAAAGAGTTCGCGGTGCGCGCCGCGCTTGGCGCAGGCCAACTGCGTCTCGTCCGCCAGTTGCTCACCGAGAGCCTTTTGCTCGCCGTCTCGGGCGGCGCGGCGGGGCTGCTGGTTGCTGTCTGGAGTATTGGATTTCTGACGCGGCTCATCCCCGATAGTCTCTCTCCGGCGCTGGGCCTGAGCCTCGACGCGCGCGTCTTCACCTTCACTTTAGGCGTCTCGCTTCTTGCGGGCGTGATCTTCGGGCTCGCGCCGTCCCTGGAGTTCTCCAGGCCGGAGCTGAGCGAGGCATTGAAGGAAGGCAGCCGGGCTTCTGCCGGGGCGAGCCGCAACCGCTTGCGAAACCTGCTCGTCGTGTCCGAGGTCGCGTTAGCCCTCGTGCTTTTGATCGGAGCAGGCCTGATGATCAGAAGCTTTTTTAAGCTGGTCAATGTCGATCCGGGCTTCGAGGCTGAAAACGTGCTGACGATGAGGGTGCAGTTGGCGTTTAACAAATACTCTTCGCCGGAGCAGCGAAACGCTTTTTACGATCAAATGCTCCAACGCATTGAGGCATTGCCCGGCGTGCATTCAGCCGGGGTGATCTCATTTCTGCCTTTGGATCCGGTCGGAATACATTTCACCTTCTCGATAAAAGGTCGAACTTTGCCCGGCGAATTGAACCTCCCCTATGCTGCTTACCGGGTTGGCAGCCCCGATTATTTCCGCGCGATGGAAATCTCCCTGCTCAGGGGCCGCACCTTTACGTCGCAAGATACGAAGGATGCGCCGTCAGTGGTCATCATCAATAAGAATATGGCCGACCGCTTCTGGCCCGGGGAGGACGTTATCGGCAAGCAGATTAAGATAGGTCCGCCGGATTCGCCAAATCCGTGGTCGACCGTTATCGGGGTGGTGAAAGACGTGAAGCACAACAAGCTGGAAGACGAGCTCAGCCCACAAATATACGCGCCGTACTACCAGGACAGGAGGGGCTTTGTCGCGCCGCGCGATCTTGTGGTGCGCACGACGGCTGACCCGCTCGCGCTGGCGGGTGTGATCCGTAATGAGGTGTGGGCGATTGACCAGGATCAGCCTGTCTCGAAGATTCAGACCATGGAGGAGGTAGTCTCGGCCTCGGTGGTCAATCCGCGATTTCACACGATGTTGCTCGGCATCTTTGGCGGCCTTGCCCTGGTCCTGGCAGCCGTAGGCCTCTACGGTGTGATGGCCTACTCTGTAGCGCAGCGGACCCACGAGATAGGCGTACGCATGGCATTGGGCGCACGTGTGAGCGATGTGGTGATGATGGTCCTGAAGCAAGGCATAATGCTCACATCGATCGGCATCGCGCTCGGCCTGGGGGCGGCATTCGTATTGACCCGTCTCATGACGGGTCTGCTTTATGGTGTGAGCTCGACCGACCTTGTGACCTTTGTTGGCGTGGTGGTATTTCTGGTCGTCATCGCGCTGCTGGCCTGCTACATTCCGGCGCGACGCGCGGCCAGGGTGGAGCCTGTTCTCGCGCTGAGGGACCAGTAGAAAATGATTGCGCGACCGCTTGTTCCCGCCCGGCCTGCTTCGGCGGTTTGATCAGCTCAGGGCCTCTGCGGTTCATGGTTTTCCGTCAAAATCGAGAA